>NZ_JAUBTT010000137.1:0-16407 GCF_036705125.1 Microcoleus sp. B7-D4 | reverse complement strand
CAGTTGCAGCAACTATTTTTGCAAGCCACAGGCAACTTTACAGGAGCCAATTTCACCTACAGCGCCACAGACAACAGTGGCGCCTCCAGTCCCGCTACCGCTACTGTCGCGGCCATACTTCCAACTGGCAACCAACCGCCATTAGCCAACAATTCCAACTCCCGCCTCGGCCCCAACAGCAGCCAGTTAGTCACAGGATTGGGAGGAAGCGACGCCGACGGGTCGATCGTCTCTTACACGATCGACACCCTACCTCCTGCAGACCAAGCCGTGCTGTTTTTAGGAGATCCAGCCAACGGCGGCGTTGCGGTGACACCAGGCCAAGTCCTGACTCCACCACAGTTGCAGCAACTGTTTTTCTTCACGACGGGCAACTTTACAGGAACCAATTTCACCTACAGGGCGACAGACAACAGCGGTGCTATCAGTCCAGTCGCTACCGCTAGTGTGGCTGGACTGATACGGCCCACACCAACACCAACTGACAACCAACCCCCATTAGCCAACAATGCCAACTCCCGCGTCGGGCCCAACAGCAGCCGGTTAGTCACGGGATTGGGAGGAAGCGACCCCGACGGGTCGATCGTCTCTTACACGATTAACACCCTGCCATCACCAGACCAAGCAGTCCTGTTTTTAGGAGATCCAGCTTTGGGCGGCGGTGTACCAGTGACACAAGGTCAAGTCCTGACTCCTCAACAGTTGCAGCAACTATTTTTCTTCACCACGGGCAACTTTACAGGAGCCAATTTCACCTACAGCGCGAAAGACAACACCGGCGCTATCAGTCCAGTCGCTACCGCGACTGTGGCTGGACTGATAGGGCCCACACCAACTCCAACTCCAGCACCAACTCCAACAACTCCAACAACTTCAACTGACAACCTACCGCCAGTTGCCAACAATGCCAACTCCAGCCTCGGGCCCAACAGCAGCCGATTAGTCACGGGATTGGGAGGCAGCGACCCCGACGGGTCGATCGTCTCTTACACCATCAACACCCTGCCCCCAGTAGACCAAGCCGTCCTGTATTTAGGAGATCCCGCCAACGGCGGTGTACCAGTGACACCAGGCCAAGTCCTGACTCCAGCACAGTTGCAGCAACTGTTTTTCTTCACGACAGGCAACTTTACAGGAACCAATTTCACCTACACCGCTACCGACAACAGCGGCGCTATCAGTCCAGTCGCTACCGCTAGTGTGGCTGGACTGATAGGGCCCACACCAACTCCAAGCACAACTGACAACCAACCGCCAGTTGCCAACAATGCCAACTCCCGCGTCGGGCCCAACAGCAGCCAGTTAGTCACAGGATTGGGAGGAAGCGACCCCGACGGGTCGATCGTCTCTTACACCATCAACAGCTTGCCCTCACCAGACCAAGCCGTTCTGTTTTTAGGAGATCCCGCTTTGGGCGGTGGCGTACCAGTGACACCCGGCCAAGTCCTGACTCCTGCACAGTTACAGCAACTATTTTTGCAAGCCACAGGCAACTTTACAGGAGCCAATTTCACCTACAGCGCCACAGACAACAGCGGCGCCACCAGTCCCGCTACCGCTACTGTCGCGGCCATACTTCCAACTGACAACCAACCGCCATTAGCCAACAATGCCAACTCCAGCCTCGCCCCCAATAGCAGCCAGTTAGTCACAGGATTGGGAGGAAGCGACCCCGACGGGTCGATCGTCTCTTACACCATCAACACCCTGCCTCCAGCAGATCAAGCCGTCCTGTATTTAGGAGATCCGGCCAACGGTGGTGTACCAGTCACAGCAGGTCAAGTCCTCACTCCCGCACAGTTGCAGCAACTATTTTTCTTCACAACTGGCAACTTTACAGGAACCAATTTCACCTACAGCGCCACAGACAACAGCGGTGCCACCAGTCCCGCTGTCGCTACTGTCGTGGCTATCTTGCGGTCGGGGGCGTCTACTCCCACACCAACGCCGGCATCGCCCATAGTCTCAAATCCGATCGGGGAAACAGATACCGACTGTTTGTGTGGGCCCATTATGGAAAAACCGGGAATTAACTTTGCGCCCCCGCAGCAACCACCTGCAGTTGGATTTGTCCGGCCTATTTCACAATTTTCCGAGGGACAAACCACCAAAGGAACCGACGGCGATGGCTTCATCGCAGACACCAAAGGCAACCAAAAAATCGTCGGTTTTGGAGGCAACGACCTGCTTTTAGGTGAAGACGGCGCGGACGAAATTTACGGCAACGAAGACAATGACAGGGTTTTTGGTGGCATTGACACCGATATTGTTGACGGAGGCGAGGGCAACGATAGTGTTTACGGAGGCAAACAGAATGACTGGGTTGCCGGCGACTTAGACTCTGACACTCTGTTTGGAGATCTAGGTGCCGATACGATTTTGGGAGACAACGGGCAGAACAACTCCCAGAGTCCTGACGAGGCTCGCGATTTGCTCTTTGGAGGCAACGGTGCAGACCTGATTAATGGCAACGAGGGCGACGATATCATCCATACCGGCAAAGGTGGCGATATTGCCCTTGGAGGTAAAGAAAATGACCTAATTTGGGGCGAACTCGCGAACGATACCTTGTTTGGTGGCATCGGCTCCGACAGCTTGTTTGGGGGCATCCCCGACCAAAGGGCCACCGACTCCGAGGGACGCGACTTGCTGTACGGAGGCTTCGGTAACGACTTCCTCAACGGCCAACAAGACAACGATACGCTGGTTGCAGGCAAAGATAACGATCCCGCTTACGGAGGCAAAGGCAATGACCTGCTCTACGGTCAATTAGGCTCCGATACCCTCTACGGCGGCGAAGGAGCCGATACTCTGCTCGGCGACAGTGGCAGTTCCCAGTCCATCGGGGATCTCGGCGAACAAGACTTAATCTTTAGCGACAGCGGCAACGACATCATCGGCGGCGGCCACGGTAATGATACCGTGCAAGCAGGTAAAGGCAATGATTGTGTTTGGGGTGGCAAAGATAATGACCTGACTTGGGGCGAACTCGGCTCTGATACCCTTGTCGGCGACAGCGGCGACGATACCATGTACGGCGGTGCTCGAAGTCGAGTTCAAGATGTTGGTGGCCAAGACTTGCTTTTTGGTGGCATCGGTGCTGATGTGCTGTTCGGCGATGAGGGTGACGATACCATCAGTGGCGGTGAAGATAACGACTTGATTTACGCCGGCAAAGCTAACGACCTCATACACGGAGATCTGGGTGACGACTTGATTTACGGCGGTTACGGTAGCGATGAACTCTGCGGTGGCGAGGGCAACGATACCATTTATGGCGATCGTGCTGATAACCGGGCTGTCTCGGTGGGCGCAAACGACCAGCAAGACTGCATCAACGGCGGTGACGGCGATGACTTGCTCTACGGCAATGAAGGCCAAGATACTATCAACGGAGATGCTGGCAGCGATACTCTGATTGGTGGTAAAGATAACGACCTTCTCAATGGGGGCGCTGGAGATGACTGGCTTTTTGGCGACTTGGGCGAGGATACTTTAATTGGAGGTATTGGGTTCGATCGATATGTGTTGAGTGCTGATGGCGGCATTGATACTGTGATTAACTTCGAGGTAGCCGTCGATAAGTTTGTTTTGAGCGGCGGCCTGAGTTTCCAGCAGTTACAATTTAGCGCCACTCCCAACGGTACGTTGCTGCAAGTAGCAGGAACCGATCGGGTTTTAGCAAATCTGGTTGGGGTTAACGGGGCGATCGGCTCCTCGGATTTCCTACCAAATCTCTCTGAGCTCTAGAATTGGCGGCGAAAGTCTCCTGTTCTGGCGAACAAAACGCCACAGCAGATCCGAACTTCTGTGGCGTTCCTCACAATACTCAATCCGGGTTAAAAACTTTGTAGCACTCTGCCCTTGACATCGTTCTTACCGGAAGAACGAGACGAAAGCCCCTAGCTTCAGATATGGGGATGAAGTCGGGCGCGGTTTCAACCGCCTTGAAATTAATTTCCCAATCTTCCTGATTGCTTATTGCTTAGTATACTATGGTATAGTAAATTAAGAACACAAAGGAGGGGAAATGAAAGGGCGGTATCAATACAGATTCTATCCGACAATTGAACAAAAAATTAGCTTAGCTAAATTGTTTGGCTGTGTGCGGGTAGTCTGGAATGATGCTCTAAGACTTTGCAAACAGTCAGACAGAAAACCTAGTTCTGCCGAATTGCAAAAATTAGTTTTAACTTTAGCTAAAAAGACACCAGAAAGAGAATGGTTGGGAGAAGTTTCAGCTATTCCTTTACAACAATCTGTCTCAGATTTAGAGGCGGCGTTTAGCAATTTCTTCAAGTCCTGCACAGGAAAAAGAAAAGGAAAAAAAGTCGGCTATCCTAAGTTCAAGAAAAAGACAAACAGCCAATCGGCCAGGTTAACGCGCAACGGTTTTGTATTGAGAGGTAATGAGGTTTATCTGGCAAAAATAGGGGACGTATTTCCCGTTTGGTCTAGAAAATTACCATCCAATCCTAGCTCTGTTACGATAATCAAGGACTGTACAAACCGATATTCTCTAAGCTTTGTTGTAGAAGTTTCCCCCATCCAGACCGAGGCTAAAAACCAAAGCATCGGTGTAGATTTGGGCATAAAAACCTTCGCTGCAATGAGTGATGGTACAACCGCACAAAGTCCAAGCTACAAAGTGCTAGATCGTAAAATTCGCAGACTACAGCGCCAGCTATCCCGTCAAGTCCAGACCTCAAAACCTCGGGATAAAACTAGGCTTAAAATTGCCAAGCTACACAACCAGATTGCTGATAGTCGAAAGGATTTTCTGCACAAACTATCTACTAAGTTGGTGAGTGAAAACCAAACCATTATCCTAGAAGATTTGAACGTAGCAGGTCTGGTTAAAAATCGGAGATTGTCAAGGGCAATAAGTCAGCAAGGATGGGGAGAATTTAGGACGCTTTGTGAGGGCAAGTCTGAGAAATACGGCAGAGAATTTAAAGTAATTTCTCGCTGGGAGCCGACCTCTCAAACTTGCTCAGAGTGCGGGTTTAGATGGGGAAAACTAGACCTCTCTGTGCGCTCAATCCAGTGCTTAAACTGCGGAGCTAAACACGATCGAGATTTGAACGCCGCTAAAAATATAGAAAAAGTCGGGATGGGGTATCGCCACGACTCTAAACGAGCACAGAGTTTGAGTAAAACTACTTCGGTAGTATCGGACAATGAAGTGCTAAGCCTAAACTTGGGAGACTATTTATTTTAGTCCGGGTTTAGAATCCCCTCGCCTTGATAGCTGGGGAGTATGTCAAAGTTGCCTTTTGTTCCTCTCTCAAATGCTAAAAAATAAAGGTGTATTCAAGCCTGATTTGGTATAATATTAAATCTGTTAGCATCGGGATTATTCATAAATCTCTTATTATCGGCGTGAATCTGCGTCAATCCCTTGTCATCTGCGGTTCGAGATTTTTTTTAAAAAAACCGCAGATGTGGGCAGATAAACACAGATTAACGCAGATTAATTCGATTAATTCCTGTTGCAGCGTCCGTGATTATTGACGGGATTTTACGCCCGACGAGGCTACCGCATTTGATATAATATCATGTCCGGTCGATTACGCCTAATACGGTAGGGGCGGGTTCACGAAAAATATCTGCCAATAATTGACAATCTCAAAAACCCGCCCTTTTAATCGCTCGATCGTAAGGATTCAGGTAAAAATAGTTCCGCAGAGAGCCGAACAATATGGTAATGTAGTCAGATGAGCGAAAAGTCAGAGTTATCAGCAGCACTAAAATTAGAAATGGTTGACCAGTTGAGCCACCAGGAGCTGGTCAAAATTGTGCTCACCCAACAGAAGCTGATTGAAAAATTACAACAAAAGCTCGAAAAGCTCCAAGAGAGACAGCCCAGTAATAGTAAAACATCATCAAAACCACCATCGAGCGATCTGATACAGAAATCAGAGACAGCCGCTTTTGACAACTCAAAAGAGTCAGAGTCAGAGTCACAGTCCCAACCAAAACGCAAAGCAGGAGGACAGCCGGGACATATCGGCAAAACCCGAAAAGGGTTTGGGCGAGTAGATAGATATCAAATCAGCACTCCTGAATCTTGTGAGCATTGTGGTAGTAGAGAATTAAGTGATCCGATTGGTTATAGCAAGCAGCAGGTAGCGTGTAAAGCCAGCCTTACCAATTGAAGTGGTAGAATATCAACGAGTCAAATGTCAATGCAATGAATGCGGAGCAATGGTGATGGGTGCACCAGCATCCGGGATAGTTCCTTGACTTGACTTAAGTATTGACCTACAAGCATTATTAAGCTGGTTGGGTAATTATGGACACCTATCCTATGAAAAACAACAAGAGTTCCTGCGCGAACTAGGTGGAATCGACCTAGGGATAGGTCCAGGACAAGCGACAAATGCGCGGGTAGCTGATGCTGTCAAACCCGCCGTTGAAGCTTTATGGAAATGGGTACCATTACAAGGCAACGTCCATGTGGATGAAACACCCCCGGTGTGTGAAGGGAGTCAAAGAATGGTTGACCGACAGCCACAGGTCAAGATTTTTGCCTGTTTCATGCCGCAGACACTCGCAGTAGAGCCGAATTAGAGACAATGCTGGGGCATGAATTTGCGCTCTGTGTTGAGTTCCGATGATTTTAGCGTATATAACGGTGTGATTGTGGGAGCGCAACAAAAATGTTTAGCCCATCTACGGCGACATTTTAAGAAAGTTCTGCAAATGGGCCACGGTAACAACACTGTCGTCGCTTCTGCATTTTTGGAATTAATTGATGAGGCATTTCGACAACATCGCCTAGGGCGGGAACACCCCCAAGAGATTGATTATCAGACTTGGGCGAGGGACTTTAAGACGAGATTGGCAGAATTGTTAAATACTTGGCAAGGTCATGTTGGTCATGCTGCTGGACTGTTACTGCGCTCGTTACGTGAGAAAGCAGATCAATGGTGGTACTTTTTAGACCATCCCGACATTCCTCCTGATAATAATTTAGCAGAACGTTCTCTGAGATTAGCTGTGACTAAACGTAAGGTATCTGGGGGTTCCCGGTCAATGTCTCGGTTTGAACAAACCGCTGATTTGTTATCTGTGATTCAGACTTGTCGGTTTCAGGGTAAAAGCGCAATGGCTTTTTTCCGTGATGCTATATCTGCCCATTCTTGTGACTTTTTGATGCCTTCTCTTATTCCCCAATCAAAGACCTGAATCCTTACGCTCGATCAAACTAATTTTAGTGGGTTGTGCGATCGGGCTTAAGAGCAAACTAAAATTCATCAATAATTCCCCATTCCCATTCCATTGATTCACAATAGAAGGAAAGAAGAGCTATTTTTTCCTTTTTCTTGGCGAAGCCCCAATTCCCCACGATCAATTCAAATACTTAGCTTAGGAGAGCGAAATCTGTTTGCGTAAAAACAGGCGGCGCGGCTGGCCGAACAGCCAACCAGTCCAATTCCAATCCACCTGTTGCAAGCGATAGCCGGCTTGATAGTACAACTGTCGCGCTGGGTGATTATTTTCCAGAACGTGGAGGTAAATCTCAGAAAATCCCCATTCTTTGGCTGTCTCCTCGCAGTTGCTGAGCAATTGTTGAGCAACCCCCTGCCGCCGGTACTCCGGGTGAACGGCTAAATTCGACAAATAAGGATAGTCAGAATTAGGGATTTGCCAAGGAAAGCGAGAACGTAGAGCCATTTCTACTGTTCCTGTTATGCGCTGAGCTCGGTGCGATCGATAATTCTGCGTTCCCTCCTCGCGCGAGACTAGCTCAGCAACCAGACAAATGTAATGTTCTGCCTTAGAACGCAGTCGATTTTTTAAATCTTCGTAAATGCCCAAACGCAACACTGGATACACCCATTCTACAAACCCCTCGCGGGAGTGAAAGCTCATGGCTAAAATATCAGCTAGCTGCGTTAAGTCGTTGGGCGCAGCCACCCGGATCGAAAAACCAGAAAGTCCAGGAGTTTGTTGTTGGTGAGATGGTGAGGAAAAAAATGAAGGATTCACAATGCCAGGCCACTATATGATTTTTTTTACGCGGGTTTCTAAGCTACCCTCTTAGAATAATCACTGATGTTATACTGATCTTATAACGTAACTTATAGGCATAGTTTATTAGCCAGATTAAATTACATATTTTTGTGTTGACTTTAAGTAGTATTTGAGGTAAATGGAAAATTTTTAGCATTTAATATTCTAGTTATGAAAAAATAGAACTCATCCCCTAATAGTAGATTTGTGGATAAGCTATTTGCCCTTTAAATTGAAGCTTGATCCCTGGCTTTCGGCCGGCATCACAAGAGTTTAAGTAAACAGTAGCTTACAAATTAAATGCGCGACAGCTTAGCGGGCAAGGTATTAAAAACAATTACAAAGGTTTTAACGTCAGGTTCCCGGAATCCTACCGCTCTCTGCTTAGGGAAATACCCGATCGAATATAATTTATCCGTCAAGCGGTAGTTGAAAAACTCAACGACTGACCATACTAACACCGGGCTCGATCGCGCGTCGGATGTTCCCCGCCGCCCCCCGGCTTGGCACCCCAGCTTTCAGCAGTTCTGGGCTATCCATCGCCCGTCCCCGATCGAACCGATCTTGCCTGTTGAGCTACTGGGTACTTTTCCAACGTCCAATTTAAATTTGGATGCCTGGAAACAGTCTCCAGGGGTTGGCCCCGTCGGTTCGATACTCTGCTGCGCGCGAGTGAGACCGACACTTTTTTGCTAACAAATGCTAACAAATATATAAGTTAAGAGAATCTCTCAACAAAGGCGTGTCAACCAATGCCCGCAGCAAAATCCCGCGAGCACCATTTAGATCCCGATCCATCTTCAACCCAGTAGCTGCGGACGTAATAGTCCTAGCGCCACCTAGATTTTTGACAATTTCGCCAGTCCACGACACAGTTTTCGACGTGTAAGCTTCGTTGCAATCAATCACAAGTTTAGACTTTTCCCAAGCTTTCCATTTAAGAAAAGTTTTGAACTCGTAATGGCTTAGGCTTAGCATTTGTCGCACCGTTTTGTTTCTCAACTTACGGCGCGACTTAGACACCATTTGAGAACTTTCAAAAGTTGGCAGCACAATCACATCAAAATTATAGACTAAAAACTTAGCTATTTTGTGATGTAACTCTTTGACCAAATTCTTGATTTTGCAACGAAGCCTGCTGGCTGCTTTCTTAAATCTTCTTTTTTGCCGACTAGGAGATTTAGGGATTTTTGACACCAATTTGTCCAACCGAAAACACAATTTCTGGATGTGCAAATTAGAATCTTTTCCTAACCAGCCGTAAGAATCTTCAGAGAAAAATGTCATGAACGTGCGGACACCGGGATCTAAGGCAACCAGCCGACCTTGTTTATCGGTCTTGACTTGTGGCACTTCTTCAGAGACAACTATGTAATACTCACCATAAGCGAGAGTCAACCTACCATCACTGAAATTTGCAGGCAAGGATTCTGTCAATTGACACTTGCCTAGAATCGAATGATAGACGCCGCATTCTTTTATGGCTGACTTCGGCACATAGATAGATTGCTTGGTGTCTTTTCTACTGCGAAATTTGCATTTACGGATTTGCCCGTCTTTCTTGAAACCCTGCTTAGCTGCTTTGACAGTTGAGCAAGCGTCTTTGATGGCAATCGATTTGATTTGGAAAGGTACAGGCTTTGCCCATTCTGGCAAACTGTTGAGTATTCCAGTTTTGATTGTCATCCAGCTAGCTTTTGTGCCTGGTTCTTGCAGGTATTTGATAGTCGTGTTGTAAACAAAACGACTCACCCCAAACCACTGTTTGAGCAGCACTTTCTGTTCAGGATTTAGGAATAGCCGGATCTTCCTTGATTTTCTTGCTGTAACTCCTGAGTCCGTGCATTCTGCAACTGAAGACGTGAAGGATGGCAAGAAGATCGCTTGTGAGTTCGGTTTCTGGGCAGTAAACAGTTCGGTCGAGAACCAAGATTTGTCCACCGTTTTGCCCGGCCATAAACTCGAATAGTTCAAATCCGAACCTGCACAATCTGTCACGACAGGCAACAACAACCGTGAGCTGTTCGCCGCGCATAAATCTGACCAGTAGGGCTTGCAGTCCTTTCCGTTTAAAATTAAGCCCCGACCCGATATCTTGGATGATTTCGGCGTTGGGGTATTGCTGTCGCAGGTCGTCAACTTGTCGAGCGAGGTCGTCTCGCTGCTTGGGAGAACTGACGCGACAGTAGCAAATAAAGGTAGTTCTAGTTGCACCACGCTGGTAGGACTCGACATCGTAGAGTCGTTGCCCTGCTTCGTTTTTGATGCTTTTGATTTTCCCTTCATCTGCATATTTTCTTAGGGTGTGTGGATGCAAGCCCAGAAATTCAACCGCTTTTCTGAGTGGGACGTATGCCATGTAGCCAATAGTAGCATACGTTAGTAAAAGTAAGCAAATTAGTTACTGGGGGCTAACCTTCAAAACCTCGATCGAGCTGATTCACCCGGCCCAAAAACCGATACCAGCCACCGACACTCGTCGGGGACAGATCAAAATTTTAGACCCTAGTTCAAGCTCCCCGATTCATCTGTGGAGTAAATCTAAAATCTAAAATCTAAAATCTAAAATCGACCGATCGGTTTCCACAGAGTACATCCCTAGCTAAGATTAACAGATGGATGCTCGATCTTGCGGTGTTTCGCCGCAGTAATTGGCTTGGGCGTTGGTCTGCAGGAGGCACAAAAAATGCCGAGATCGGGAAAAAAGTGCAAGTCTAACTAAAATGGTACAGCAATTGCGTCACTCCCACAGACACCTCTGTGGTCTGTGGGCCACCCCCGAATATCAGTCAGGGGCTCGGCGCCGGATGGTGGTCGCTATCCTTGGCTGACTGTTAAAGTTGCTGTTACTTGTGGGAAAAAAACACAGGGGAAGATGTTGGTTGTCTATTGTATCTTGCTGCGGGCAGCTTTCACATACCAAATAAAATATTCCCAGGAGCCAGGAGCAAACATAAATTTGGCCAATCAACTCACAATCAGGACGGTTATTCCTATGTATTCGGAGATATCGAGACGGCAGTTAAAATGGGAGCATCTCATATTTGTAAAAACACTTCTTCTGGCTCCTTCCTTCTTCCTCTTCCCTCCTGCCTCCTCCCTCAAAACTCCTGCCTCAAAACTCCAATTTCTAGCTGGGCTGCTTTCATTGAGATGCTCCCGTTAAAAGGGCCAGATGTGTGTTTGCTCTCCTGCTGCATAAAGGTAAGGGGTGAAAAAAACTTATCGGGAGACGAGTTTATATGAATATCATTAAATAATAAAATTGGGGTGCACGACAGATAACTGTGGCTCAGAAGAATTCCGAATTGAAAACCCAGACATCAAAAATCAAGGTTGATGCTTGCCTCGGCCTACTCACAACAACTTCATATCCACGAATGATTGTGATACCATTTTCCCAAAATAATGGCACTCTAGGCAAAATACCAATCCTTATGTCATCAGTCATTCGCAATCGAAAATCGAAAATCGAAAATCGAAAATGGTATGACTTCAGCAATTTAAATCGGCGAATTCTTCCTTTTATCAGACTTATTAAATCGCACAGCCCCGGGGCACAGGAGAACGGTGCATGAATTCCCAAGAAAATCCTAAGCTAAAAATTCTGATCGTCGATGACGAACCGGATAACCTCGACTTGCTTTACCGCACCTTTCATCGAGACTACAAAGTGCTCAGAGCCGAATCTGGCCCCGCTGCTCTCGAAATTTTGGCAAAAGAGGGAGAAGTAGCAGTGATTATCTCCGACCAGCGAATGCCAAAAATGAGCGGTACGGAGTTTCTCAGCTTGACGGCGGCTCAGTACCCCGACGTGATCCGAATTATTTTAACTGGCTATACGGATGTTGAAGATTTAGTTGAAGCTATTAACGCTGGCAAAGTATTCAAATACGTTACCAAGCCTTGGGATGCTCAAGAGCTGATAAATCTTGTCAGTCAAGCTGTTGAGACTCACAATCTTCTGAAAACGCGCACCAATGAACTGCGCCGTGCTTTGAGCCAAGAATCGCTGCTTTATGCCGTTACCAATACTATCCGATCGGCTCCCAATTACCAGCAAATGCTGCAAAGAATTGTGGAAAGTGTCGGGCAGATGTTTGAGGTGAGTTGCTGTCTGCTGCGGCCGTTCCAAGACGGCCGGGTGGCCGATGAGTGGTTCGTTTACCAGAAGGCAGAAACTAAAGGGTTGGGGGGCGATGAGGAAGTCACGCCCCCAGATGCTTCTGCGGCCGAACTCTCCCCGGATTTGCTGCCGGATTTGGTTTGGGAAACTCTGGATGTGGAGGTGATTCAAGATGCCCAAACTGACGATCGAGTTTTAAACTGGGATAATCAACAGCGAAAGCAGGCTTACGAAGCTGCGAATATTCGATCGAGCTTGATCGTACCGCTGTTTTACAAAATGGAACTGATGGCAGTCTTGGCGCTGCACCAGTTCGAGCGACGGCGCCAGTGGCAAGACCACGAGGTACAGTTGGTAATTACGGTTGCAGACCAAGCGGCTTTGGCGCTTTCTCAAGCCCGGGCTTACGAACAGGTGCGGGCGCTGGCCAAGCGCGAGGCCTTAGTCAATACTATTACTACGGCAATTCGATCGAGTCTCGATCCCCAAAATATTTTTGCAGCCATTACTCAACAACTCGGCCAAGCTTTGCAAGTTGACGGCTGCGCCCTATCTCTGTGGACAGAAGATGATGAATACGTCCAATGCGTGGGGCTATACGACACAGAGAGGGATACCGTGGCTGTAGAACAGGGTTTTATTGATAATCCAGAGCTAGTTGCGAACCCTCTGGGCTACGAGACGGATTCTGGTGATGCTGCTGCTAACACTCGCGCCTGGGTTTTTGCCCATCCTTCTTTGCCACAGTCTTTGGTGCCGATTCGGGGCAATCCGCTGTTGTTGCAAGTTATGGTATCAAAAGAGCCGGTGGCGATCGAAGATCTCGACGAACACCCTGAGTTAAATGTTACAGAACTGCAAGTGCGATCGCCAGCCCGCGCCCTGTTAGTCGTTCCCTTACTCTCAGAAGGCAAAATCATCGGCAGCATTTCCCTGCGCCAAAATCACAGCATCCGCCGCTGGAACATCTCAGACATTGACCTGGCTCAAATAGTCGCAACTCAAGCTGCTCTGGCCGTGCAGCAGTCGCGCCTCTACCAGACTACCAGACAGCAGGCAGAACGGCTTCTGGAAGCCGATCGGCTCAAAACCGAATTTTTCCAAAATATCTCCCACGAGTTCCGCACGCCTCTAACTTTAACTATCGGCCCTCTAGAATCAGCTTGCAGGCGCAAAGAAGACTTGCCCTACGAACAAGCCGTAATCGCTTTGCGTAATTCCCGCCGCCTTCTACGCTTGGTAAATCAACTGCTGGACTTGCAGCGGCTCGATGCCGGACGGATGCAGCCGAGTTTCCGCCCCTGCGATTTGGTCGGTTTCTGTTACTCTACCGCAGAGTCGTTCCGCGCCTACTGCGAGAAAAAAGGACTGCACTTAATTACCCAACTGCAAGAATGTCCTTTACTTTATTTGGACTTGGAAAGATTTGACAAAGTTATTTACAACCTGCTATCAAATGCTGTTAAATTCACCCCAGAAGGCGGAACTATCACCCTGAAAGTTGAATCAGCGGGCGCTCACTGCTTGTTGCAAGTAAAAGACACGGGTATCGGCATTCGCACCGAACAAATTCCCTATTTATTCGAGCGCTTTCACCAAGCCGAAGGTTCAGCTAGCCGTTCCTACGAAGGCAGCGGTTTAGGTTTGGCACTTGTCAAAGAATTAGTCGAACTCCACGGCGGTCAAATTTCAGTTGAATCAGTTTACGGCGAAGGTACTACTTTTACCGTTTGGCTGCACTTTGGTTCGACTCACTTGCCCCCGGAACAGGTACTAGAAATACCTGCGGAGTTTCACTCATCGAAAGCTGCGGTGGAACTGGCCGATGTGGAAGCGGATTTGTCGGAAAATGAGGCCGAAAATCATAACTTTGAGCCGATCCAACCTGTCAGATCAGAAACAGCAGTGGGAACGGTTTTGGTAGTTGACGACAATCCCGATTTGCGATTTTATGTGTCGGCAATTCTGCGAGATGCCGGCTTTGCAGTTTTGCTCGCCCGCAACGGAGAAGAAGGATTTGCCGTGGCTAAAAAACGTCGCCCTAATTTAATTATAACGGATTTGATGATGCCTTTGATTTCGGGCTTGGATTTGATTCGGATGATTCGAGAGGATGAGGAATTGCAGGGAACTCCGGCAATTTTGCTGACTGCTAAAGCCGACGAAGATACTCGAATTGAAGGAGTAGAACGGGGTGCGGATGCTTATTTGTCCAAGCCTTTTAACGATCGAGAATTGTTGGCAGAAGTGCGGAATTTGATCGCCCTCAAACAAAACGAGCGCCGAGTGCAGCAGTTGAACAGTTATTTAACTGAGTCGGTGCTGCGCCGATTTTTGCCGCCGGCGATGGTGAAGGCTGCCGCGGCTGGAGATTTGGCCTTGGATTTGCGCCCGGAACCGCGATTGATTACTATTTTGTTTAGCGATATTGTCGGTTTTACTCAAATGGCAAATACGCTGCGATCGCGCCGGGTAGCTGAGCTGTTGAATGAATATTTGGCGGCAATGACTAAGGCTATTTTTGACAGCGGCGGTACGGTGGACAAGTTTGTTGGAGATGCGGTAATGGCTTTCTTTGGCGCGCCGGAGGAACTAACGCCTAATGAGCAAGTACGCCGCGCTGTGGCTGCTGCGCGGCAAATGCTGCGAGCTCTGAAGGAGCTTAACAAAGGCTGGCTGGAGCAGGGAATTGTTGGGGAAAATGGCGTGCCTCCGGTGCGGTTTCGCTGCGGAATTCACCAGGGTACTGCGGTGGTGGGGATGTTTGGCGGCCCCGATCGATCGGATTATACTGCGATCGGGCCGAGCGTGAATATTGCCGCCCGCTTGCAAGAGGTGACGGAACCAAACACGGTGCTAATTTCAGCGGCGGTTGCAGATTATGTTGAGGAAAATCGCATTGTTAAATATAAGCCTTTGAAACTAAAGGGAATTGATGAAACGGTATTGACTTTTTTACTAAATTGTGATTAGTCATTAGTTGTTTGTTAAGTATTATATGTTGATATCCCACACACAATCTCGGAAACAACCTCTTCGTAAATACAGCCGATTTCAACTGAGTGAAGTACCTTCACCCCACCCGCCCCAAGGCTGTTTCATATCGATTCCGGTTGCACCGGAATCGATATCAATTGTTTAATCTTTAATCTAAAATTTACAATCGACTCACCAAAGTTCAAGATTCCAAATGGCGGCTGGGGAGTCAACTCTAAAATCTAAAATCTAAAATCTAAAATCTAAAATTGACTGACTTTCCTTAATCAATTGTTTAATCTTTAACCTAAAATTTACAATCAACTCACCAAAGTTCAAGATTCCAAATGGCGGTTGTGGAGTCAACTCTAAAATCTAAAATCTAAAATCTAAAATCTAAAATTGACTGACATTCCTTGCGTCCATCTATCAAAAGAGTGACATTTTTTAACCGTTCGTTGGCGGATAACCTCTCTCTAGAGAACGGTTCAGCCGATCGCTCTGATCGAGTAGAAATAGAATGTCATATCTGATTGTGTATTGTATGAAACTGAATTCTTTTACGAAACGGCTTTCGACTGTCGGGCGCTGGATGGCTACAACTGTGCTTTGCGTGTCAGCGATGGCCTTCGTTTGGTCTGGTGCGTTCTTCTCCAACACCGCAGCAATGGCATCTCCTAGTGTAAACTTGATCGCAGCAGCAGATGCGGGCGATGCGGTTCAAGAAAAAGCCAGCAAAGATGCTGGACGAGCCAAGAACTTCATCCGAGATACAGAAGAGAAGGTTAAGGAAACTGCCAAGACAAATGCTTCTAAAGTCGATCGATCATCGGAGGATGGTAGTGTAGTAGAGCGCAAAGCTAAGAAAGATGCGGCCACAATTGAGAAAAGAGCATCGGAAGATTCAGCTCGGACTCAGAAAGCAGTAGATAATACCAAGAATGCTGTCGAGAGCGCTGTTGACAGCATCAAGGGTGTTTTTAGCAAGTAGACAATAAATAAGTAGGTAAGTGCAAAAAAACAATAATATCTTGCAGGGGCTTGTAGGGGCGGCTTTAGGGCTTATCTACAGTAAGGACGAGTCATCGTTGCAGAACCCGCCCTCTCCCCAAGTAATGTTTATTTGTACTTACTTACGTCAACTACCCAGCATCAAGCGGAGTACCGCTATGACGTGGGCTTGCATCTGAGCTCCACCGCAATTGGGAGAATCTTTGCAGAATCTCAGCTTTAGTTTCACGGCCCGACACATTAGGGGATGCTGACAAGCTCCCCGTACTCGTCCA
>NZ_JAUBTT010000136.1:0-16737 GCF_036705125.1 Microcoleus sp. B7-D4 | reverse complement strand
TTAATAATTAAATGGGGTCGCAAAATCAAAAATAAGGGTAATGATTGTATCACAGTTTAAATGTGCAACAGCTTACCCACAATATTGATATTGCTGTTCACTAGGGTTTTCATTACCCCAGCAATGCGGACATCGTTATTTAGAGTAATCGTGTCATCTCCTGCCAGTTGATTGGCTTGGAGAATTGCCCAACTCAGAGTACCTGCGGTATCGCCAAGACCGTTATCAGTAGTTTGGTTAACGATTAAATTAGACATTGTTTTCTTCCTTTTGTGTCAGTGAAATGAGTTAAACTGTTTTCCCTTGTCGGGGTGGATTTTGCCGAGAGATGGTCTGTTCGACAGAGAGGTTGTCTGCTAAATCCGTCTCTATTAATCAAAAATGGCGTTGGAGTTAGAATCCGAATGAAAAATTTTTATTCAGGTTTTTAACACTCCTTCTCCTGGTGGTTTTTCGGAATTAATTGTTGCTTCTTTTGGCTGAGCAACAATCAGATTTGCCAAACTATTGCTAGGCGTTGTCCAAAAAGACAAACCATTAAACTGGATAAATAAATCCGGTGGTAAAATCGTTTGGCGTTGTTGCAACTCGACTTTGGAACGGACTTTGTGCAGTCCTTTCAGGTTGAGTCGGTTGTCAAATTCGGGTTCGTCATATTGGACATTTTCAAAATCATGCTGGAACGGCTCTTCTTCTAAGAATTGATAAATTAAGCTCAATACTTTCTCAGGATTTTGGGCTAATAAGTCGTAATCGACTAACAATAGCCGCTCACTCTCTCCGCTATAAAAAGCTTCTTTGAGAGCGTTATAAGCAAAGCCTACTAAGCGTCCCCCTTGACTTAATGCCTCGGTACGGGTGTAGACGGTGGCGCGTTCGGTGGGATTATTAAATAACTGGGAAACATCAAAGGAGTTTTTTCTGACTAGCCGTTCGATGCTGTCCATAATCCAGGCGACATTGCGGACGCAACAAATCACCTTTGCGCCGGGAAATAGTTCTTTAATTAAGGACAATTTGCTGCACCAGAGGCGATTAGTGTCGAAGATGACGGCTTTTTCGGCTTGGGGCTGGTAATAGGCCGAAAAAATACCCGAAATCATCGCTCTTTTTTGTTCTGGGCTGATGAAGACAGAATATTCATTGTCTTCACTCATCGCTTCCAGCATTCGGTTCACCAAACTACCGACAGGGGTACTCATGCTGGCGTGAAAGCGGGGATTTTGGCGTAGTAAGGCCGCGAGTAAGGTAGACCCGGAACGAGGCAGTCCGGAAATAAAATGGATTTTGGGAGACATGGGTTTAGTCTTGGTTATAGATCGAGATCATTAGGATTTCCGACTATTCGCGCACCCGACTCTATGTGCCTGTTGGGTCAGTCCTAATCAAGTTAGCGATCGCGCCAGCCCGGTTTTTGAGTTTTCGGCTTTGGCGGCATAGGAGTAAAGGAGGCGATCGCACATTGGCAGTGGGCGGGTATGGGGATTAAATCCGTAAACCAACCGATGAACTCCCGACACGCACCCGCCCTCACCCAAGTAGCAGTCTCTAAACCGTAACGAAATTGGATGCCGTCAGAGTCGTGTAAATAAAAAAGAGTGTTTGTTGTTTCCGCTGCTGGCTTTTAGCATTCGCTTCACAAAAAAAACGAAGTGGAGATGCTCTCCCACCGTAGAAGCAAGGGTTTGGCTCAAGCAAAGCAGCCAGTAAATTTGAGCCTGAATGTAGCAGCCCTGAGCAAATATGGAGTTTTTAACGACTCATCATTAGGATTCTCCTGAGTGTAACTTGCATCTGCCAAAGGGGTGATTTTCCCTGTTAACTATACCCCTCAATATTATCTATTCAGATAGATGTCAGCGGAAAAATTTTTTCTAGCTTAGCAGGGGGATAGACCAGAGTCAACTATTCCCTCCCCTCAGAAGTGTTAAAAATTAATACAAAACTTTACATTTAAAGTCAAGGAACGATCGCATCGTTCCTTGACTTTAAATCCGGTTTACCTGTTCGGGGTTTCGGTGGCGGAAGTAGCGGTTTTAACGAATCGCACTGTTCGTTGCTTAAGTCTCGAAGGGTTGATGAGCGTTAACAGCTTGCGATCGCCTATTTTTTAGGATACAACGAGGCAAGAAAACACGCCCTAGCCTGTGCAGGCTGGTTCATTCGTCCCGCTGCCGGTTTCAATCGGCTATTGAATTATCCATTTTCTGCCTGACTTCTCATCAACTTTTGCACGCTGGCTAAAGCTCGATTTAATTCATAATTTTTTCTTTCTGAATTCTGCAAAAAAGCCTGCTGTTCTTCCTCAATCATTACCACATCCTGCCGCACCAAACCATCTAATAACTTTTGAGCAGCCCCGAAACAACTATCTTTGATAAACCTGCGAAACCAAATCGGCAATTTGTGCAGCCGCCAAAACGCATTTAATGAGGTAAAGTGAATTAAATAAGCGCGAGTTGCTGTCTCGCTAACCGGACAAACCAAGCAGTAAATCTTAAAGTCGCTCCCCAAAGTTGAAACCCAGTGCGGGTAAATATAGCTCACCTCCAGCGGTTCCGGGTGCAGTCGGCGCAAAGACTTAAAAAATAACTGAGAAATTGACCAAATTTTATCTATTTTGTAATAACTTTGTGCCTGATAGCGAGCAGTTACTTGATGCTCGTTTTCTTCTAAAGTATCTAACACCGGATTTGCCCAAGCTTGCCAATCATCGTGCAAGTGTCCGTGGTACATATCCATCAAGTTTTCAATTAAAAATGAATAGTGTGCCTGACAGTCGATGACTGAAACTGTGGCAATATAATTGAGATGTTCCCACTCTGGCAAATCCAGTAAATTAGTTTTTTCTGTTTGGGTTTCGTCGCCGGGAAACAGCCAGATAAAACCGTTTTGTTCCTTGACAGGATAGGAGCGAATTTTGCAGTTAGGTAGCTTTTGATTTTCTGCTAAATAATCGACTTCGGCGCATTCTCCCCTTGCATTTAACCGCCATCCGTGGTAAGCACATTCGATTAAATCGCCTTTAACTTTGCCGTGGCTAAGTTTAACTTGCCGATGCGGACATCTATCTTCTAAAGCGTTGATTTTGCCTGCACTGTCGCGGAAAAGTACGATCGCCCGATTCCAGATTTTCGCAGCTAGCGGCCCAGTTTCCACCTCGCTGCTGCGGGCGATCGCATACCACCGATCGAGATTAATGCCCAACTGGCGGATGTGAGTTTTTTCTCCCCTTGCAGATGCCGATTTTATCGCGTTGTTTTGCATTACAAATGTTCCCAAATTACGCCCATAAAACAACCCAATTTTACAAAATAACAGCCCGGAAAGCAACGACCGTAAATTTTTCTAAATCTCCGTTCTGACAAATACCTATCGCTAGCTAAATGCTTCAACCACCCAGGCGACAATCGAAATTTTAATAATCTTAAAGCATTGCGAAATCCGTAGGTGGAACAGTCGAGTCTAAAATCTCTCGTAGCACCTAATATGTAGCCTATTGTAGCCGGAGTCTCGACTTCCGATATATTATCTATAAAGACGATTTTTCCGCGCGGATTTAACAATTTTTTAATTGCGTCGAGGGCGGCGGGGAGGTTGGGCAGGTGGTGAAAAGTAGCAGCACTAACTATTAAATCAAATTGGCGATCGAGCGCTAATTGACTGGCATCCATTTGGATATATTCGATATTGGGGGCTGAGCGTTTTTGACGGGCTATATCTAGCATTTTTGTTGACAAATCGACGGCGACCACATTCTCGTAATACTGGGCTAATTCAAAAGCAAGAATTCCCGAACCGCAGCCAATATCTAATGCTGCACCTTTGCTGACCGATAGGTTGTTAGTAAAGAAATCGTTCTGGTTTTGCAAGGTGGCGGCGAAATCGTATTCTGTTGCAAAAGCATCAAAAGTTACAGATTTATTGCGAAGTTTGCAGTTACTATTTAGCATTTATTATTGCTTTATACTCATTCAATAATATTTTAACCGCATATCCACCCCGCTTAACGCAGATATTTTTTTTGTTCGCAAGCTCTGCCTTTTCCCCTCAGCGAAACCACCCCCGCAAACCGTAACTCATCTTAAAAAAAGAATCCAACTTTAGGATACCTCCAAACCCTTCTTGAGTCAGTCATTCCTATTCCTTCAAATCTCAAATCTCAAATCTCAACTGGTATGGCTGGGGGCGGGATTCACCGAGGATACCAGCCGATAATTGACGATTTATAAAGCCCGCCCCGCTGCAAACCTTAGATTTTTAACACGCCTTCGGGATTCACCGTCAAGAGCGATCGCCTCTGCAAACCCTCCTGATATAAAATAGCATTAGCTGCCAACAAACCGCTGCTAACCGCCCTTTCCATTAAACCGCACGGAAACGGCATTTTCACCCAATCTCCCGCAAACAACAGATTCGGAACAGCACAGCAAGTTTCTGGTCTTTCCGCATAACTACCGGGCGGATATCCAGAGAAATTCTTTTGATTTACCAATTCCCGGTGCAGCATATTTGCCTCTTTTAATTCCGGTACAATTTCGTACAATTCTTCCTCAAAAGTAGCCAGCAAAACTTCCTGGTTTGGAAATTCCTTCTCCTTGTAACAATAAGCGTGCAGTTCCACTACACTACCGCCAGTTTTCTGATTCCACTCTATGAACTGATCCTGAATTTTGTGGTAAAGCGTAATGCTGTCAGTCAGTTTGTAGCCGGAAAGCGAACTGAAATTGCTGTGTTCCCAGGGAAATTCGCGATCGAACCAAAAACGGCCCACCGCAAACGGATCGGCTATTTTCAAACTCTCGATCCGGCTCTGCACCTGCGGATTCACCTCACCGCTGGTCAAACTAAACAAATGCTGCATCCCCGGAACATCTGCCGCCAAAACATAATAATCAGCCTTCAATGTTTCTCCCAAATTTTGCGGCTGCGATGGGTTAACCGCTGCTGCTAACTGTATTTCATCTGCTTTTTCATCGACTACCTTAAATCGAGGCAAATCCCGCTGAGCAGGCCCGCTCACAACCCGCCCTTCGGCATCAAAAACTGCCCCGTGACAAGGACAGTGAAATTGACCGTCATTTTGTTTCTGAACTGTGCAGCCTTGGTGAGTGCAGCTCAGAGAAATTGCCTCTTTTCCCGACGGTGCGGCGGCAAATACGCTGTCCCCAGCGCCGAAATATTCGGTAGAGTTGCTGTCAGTTAACAGCCTGTTTCGCTTCACCCAAAAAGGTATTTTACTTTGCACGTCTCCTGACTGATAACTCAGAGAATTAATCTTGCCGTTTTCCCAGCGTATTTCACTGACTGCGACATCTGTCAATACTTTGCCGCCTTTGCTTTCAATGGCTCTGGCAATAGGCTGCACCAAACTCGTGCCCATATCTTGCCGCGTACCGTTGAATGCCAAACCCTCTGGATTTCCGAAAAAGTAAAAGTGGAAAAATTGCATTAATTCTCCCGCGCTCAATTCGTCTGGAGCGTTGAGGCTGGACTTGGCAAATGGCAGAAAATACAAGTCATAAAGTCCGCGCGGAAATTCACCTTTTACCCAGTCGGCCACTGATATATTGTCGAGGCGATCGAAACTTTTTTGAGTTTGAAAACCGCCGATTTCTCGGAATACTTGCCAGTGAGCGGGTTTTGTAAGATTGATTCCCCACTTGAGCCGATTGGGAGAAGATATCCCCAAGTCAACTATATTCCAGGGGAAAGCTGAATGGTTGGGACGGAAAACTTCGGGTTTGTATTTGCCGTCTCGAAACACAACGGCGTAGGATTCTAAAGATACAAAGTTATCAGTAATTTCTAGTTCTTCAACCACACTTTTGAGGTTGTAGTATTGCGGAAAAAAACCGTGGAAACCGTGTTCCATCATAAAAGTTTCGTTCCCGACTTGTATCGGCCAACTAGCAATTTTGCCGCCGAGTTGGGGCGATTTTTCCAGCAGCGTCACGGCGAAACCCCGCTGACTGAGCTCGTAAGCACAGGCGAGCCCCGCCAAGCCTGCGCCTACAACTGCAACGGTTTTGCGCTGATTCAGCATTCGCGGCAAGTCAAGAGAATCTTGCACAAAAACGGCGGGCTCTGGCTTGGAAAATCGAGAGTAGCCCAGCAGCCCGCCGGCGGCACCGACTCCGAGGAATTTGAGGGCGGTTCTTCGAGAAACTGGTTGGGATAGCGGTGAATTGGTTGATTGACTCATCAGCGGTACGCGGTAACGGGCTTTAAACACAAATACGCCATAAGGCATATATCATAGACCGAAATCAGGATATGTGAAGAAATACTAAGACACATCCCCCAATCGGATCGCGATCCTCTTCGAGGGCTTCGCTAACGCACCGTGCCAAGTTCGATCGCACACAATGTATAGCGGAAGGAAGCAGGCTTCAGTTATCTAGGAGAGAAACCAGAAAAAAGAAGGAAAAAGCGATCGACCGCATAGCGTAAAATCCTCTAAATAATTAAGTGTTTTTATTTATGTTGATCAACTCTTGGCAACCGCCGCCAATGATTCTAAAAAACTAGGAGATTTTCGGCAAAATCTTAGGCCAAAGGCAGTCTCGACGAATTGTAATAAATAACCGCGTAGATATCCGATGCCAAACAATTAATCAGTCGAGCTTTAAGTAAGTTGGCGCGAAAAAACCTAACTATTTTAAAATAAGTAAATACAGAGAATATATCTACTGAGGTAACTCAATATATCGGCGATCGATGCAGGGTATTCCTCACTTAATACCAAGACAAAACTCGATTCAACCTGAGAAGTGCGGATGTGTCGAAAAAATTCAAAGATGCCTGTAGAGGTAATGCCGGTTAAACTCACATCTTGCACCATTCTTAAGAACGGGCAAGATGCCCGTTCCACAAAAGATGAATTTTTTGTGGAACAGGCATCTTGCCTGTTCATAAAAGGATTATTGAGAAGGGTGCAACCTCTCAGTTAAATGTACTTGGCTGCTAGGTAAAAAACAGGACTTACTACGTGAAGAAACCGGGTTTTTGCGTAAGTCCGGCTTATGCAAAACCCCTGCATAATTTACAAAAATTTATATAAATCGCGAATTTCTGGGTGCGGGGACTCTGTTGGTGCTAATATCCACACCCTAGGGTAGATATTTGGGGTTGGTATTGAATGCTAAAATCGTGCGGCGATCGCCAGCACAGTCAATCGATTTTAGATTTTAGATTTTAGATTTTAGATTTTAGATTTTAGATTTTAGAATTGACCCCACGGATAAATACGTTCGGCAAGTTTCATCGGATACAGGTTTTTTATTTCTGGACGGATGAATCACGTGGCGGGTATCCTGGATGCTTTCGGTCAAAATACCCAGCCACATCCAAACTTTTGCCAACTGCTGCCGCCAACGGCGCCCTTAACCGCCCCAAAATCATGCACTACCAATCCCAGCAGCAACGCCAAAAACACACGACTCAGAAAAAAATTAAAAAAGCTATTTTTTACTGTTTGATAGCAATATTTTTCTGCTGGAGCACCGCGAACCTCGCTACAATTGCCCAAAACACAGCCCAGGGCGGGCTTAACGGGCAAGAAATGAGAAATTTGCTCGATCGGGGCAACCTCACCGAAGCCGTAACCAGAATCGAACAAAACTGGGAAGAAGACTATCAAAAATACTTTGAACAAGACTTTGCAGCCCGTGCGAAAACCGCTGAAGCAATATCAAAAACTCTCTCCCGTCTAGCAGTTCAAACAAAGAAAAAACCAGCTTTAATTTACGCCATCCCGCGCACTGACCAACTAGAATTAATCTTAATATTGCCCGATCGCCCGCCCATTCTCCGCAGCGTCCCGTCAGCCAAACAAGAGAAACTGCTCTCAGTAGTCAAAGAATTCGGCAGCGAAATCACCAACCCAGTAAAACTCAACACCACCAGCTATCTAGCACCAGCCCAACAACTCTACAAATGGATAGTTGCACCCCTAGAAACAGATTTGCAAACAGCAAAAATTGAAACCTTGCTGTTCTGCGTCGGCGCAGGTTTGCGAACCGTACCCCTAGCAGCAATGCACGACGGAAAGCAATTTCTGATCCAAAAATACAGCCTCTCCCGCATCCCCGCCTTCAAACTCACAGACAGCAATTACACCGACCTCAGAAACGTGCAAGTTCTAGCAATGGGAGCATCAGATTTCGCAGAAACGGCGAACAAAGAACCTCTGCCAGCAGTTCCGTTAGAACTAGGTGCGATCGCCCGACAGTGGCCCGGTCAATCCTTTCTCAACCAAGACTTCACCATAGTAAACTTGCAATCCCAGCGACTGCAACAAAAATACGGAATCATCCACCTCGCCACCCACGCCGAATTCCGCCCTGGAACCCCAAATAATTCCTACATTCAATTTTGGGACACCCAACTCGGTCTCGATCAAATGAGAGATTTAAAATGGAACAATCCGCCCCTCGAACTATTAGTATTAAGCGCCTGTAGAACCGCCTTGGGAGACAAAGAAGCAGAACTAGGATTTGCAGGTTTAGCGCTGCAATCGGGAGCAAAATCAGCCCTCGCCAGCCTGTGGTACGTCAGCGATGCGGGGACTCTCGCCTTGATGACAGAGTTTTACCAGCAGTTAAAAATCAGCAGGCCAAACGACCCTCCAATCATTAAAGCTGAAGCAATGCGGCAAGCACAAATCGCTGCGATCGAAGGCAAAGTGACGATCGAAGGCGGTCAACTGCGAAGTGCGCGAGGCGACATTCCCTTGCCCCCCTCCATCCCCAAACTCGACAGCAAAGATTTATCCCATCCTTACTACTGGGCAGCTTTCAGCATTATCGGCAGTCCTTGGTAAGTTATATCAATTCCGGCGGCTACGCCGGAATGATCAGCGAGGACACGGCAGTGCCGTTTCCCTACGCCAGATTTATTGTAGGGACTTAGGCACTCGCCGTATCCTGATTTCGGGTGATATTAATTCCGATGCAACCGGAATTGATATAAGTCCCGACTTAGATGCGCCTGGACTTATCGCCTATGAGGCCCGCCCAATTTCGACTAGGCTTTGCGCGACGATCGGCGAATCAGGACACTTATCACTTGTCCCGGCTGTGCGCCTCGCTGTGGCGGACTCCAATCGCCAACAGCCGCAAATCCCAGCCGATATAAGGTGTGGATGGTTTCTAACACGGCCTTGCGGGAACCTAAAACCGTGATTTGCACGACTTCTTGTTCGGATGCTGCTGAGTCGGAATTTGGACGCTCGGACAAGTTATCGTCAGGCAAGAATTCCTGTGACATAATATGGTCTCCTGGTTTTTGGTTTTTTTCTAGAAAAACCCAAAAACCCAGCCGCCCCGCACGGTAACGCAAGCAGGGCGGCTACAGAGAATGCTACGATTCTCAACTAGCCTCCATACTGGTGTACTCAGTTTGGCGGTTAGCTGTCCATTGCTGCTGGTAACAGCTTTGGGCAGTGCAACTAGATTTTCGGGCGACGCGGGCTGCTTCCTCTGCAAGCAAAGCAACCTTAATTTCACAGCGTAGCCGCTTTGGGGGGCAGCCGTCAATCGATATGAGATTTTTGATGTGAGATGCTACCAGATGTTTGGTAAGTTGATCGCTGACAGGGAGACGATCGCACTGCGCGATAATTGTACGTAATATCCGTAGGGAAACGACGTTGCCTTGTCCGGTGCAAGGCTGTACCGACGATCGCAAGGAAGACTTTACGGGAGCGCGCAAGCAGGGCTCTTGACCGAGACAGATGATAGGCTATACAACATAAAGTAATTTAATATCTGTAGCTGTCGCTCAATAAACCACCAACTTGCGATCGAGCGGGAGCCTTCAAGGGGAAACAACAATGAAAAAATTAGAATTTTTGCTACAGAAAGAGGGCGATCGCGCCTGGTTGCCCCTAGAAACCTCCGACGTGGAAATTCTAGAAGGTAAATACCGCGTGGTTGCTCGCATTCAGCACCCCAACACCGACATCGAAATTCGCGTTACCCATACCTCCTTCGACCAAGGGGCGCAGCGGAAAGTCCAAAGCCGATCGGCCCGCACCAACCCCGAAGGATTAGTCGTGATCATTCCCTACACCAGGCTCAAACCCGGACTGTGGGAACTCTCCTGCTTGCCAGATCCCAAATCAACACCACTAAAACCTTGGCAGTACGGCGTTCAGTTGGAAGTATTGCCCGCAGAATCGGAAACCTCCGAACCCCTACCGCCGATCGACCTCGAACCTGCTGCTTCCACCGCAGCCCCACAAATTGCAGCACCGGTCGATCCCCCAGCCCCACAAATCGCAGCATCGGTCGATCGCCCCGCCCCACAAATCCCAGCAGCCGCTGAGGCACCGCAGCAAACCAAAATCTACCAATTCCCAATTCCCCAAACCCCCGAACCAAAACCGGGCGTCCAACTCGAACTCCTCCTCGATCGAGAAACCTTCGTCACCCAACTCGGTCGCCCCTTAATCATTTCCGGCAAAATCGACATTCCCCAACACCCCCAACAAAGCAGAAAAACAGCAACTCTCATCCCCGAATCCGAAGCGCTAGAACTCAAACAACTCATCGGTTCAGCACAACTGCAAATTTACCTGCGTGACCCCCAAACCTCAAAAATTCTCGCAGAAATCCAGCAGCCGATGCCAGAACAAGTTCCCCCCTGCATCTTTGCCTGCGTCACCTACATCCCAACCGAGTGCAAAAGCCGCCTCATTTTAGGAGAAGCAATTCTCAACAGCGGCGGCGTCACCCTAGCCACCAAACTATTCACAATTACAGCCCGTTTAGAGCACCTTCTACAGGAAATTAAAGGCAATTTCATCGAAGAAAAGCATCAAGCCGAACCCTCCCCAACAGCCTCAAAACAGCCTGGAAGCGCCAAAAATCTATCCTTCCTCAAGCTAGTAGAAAAATCATTAGACCCTCCCTCCCCCGCCGAAGTCCCAAGCAAGGAAGCCCTACCCCCTCTACTGGCTTCGCGTCAAACCCCAAGTGTAGGCGGTCTAGAATTGCCCGCATTCGGTAACAAACTGCCCGACAGCAGCCGATCGCAATTGCTCTCGGAAATCTCCGATTCGCCTCGAACTGCCCCAGACTCGCTCGACCCACAAACCAAACCCTCCGACATCCCAAATCCCACTCAAACAGCCGAAATCGGAGCGATCGACCAAAAACCCGAAAACAGCCCTGAATTAAAAACAACAGCCCCAGAAACCCCGCCAGCACCCACAAAACAGGCATTTCAAACCTTAAACGTCCAAAATAGATTTTGGTCGCGACTGAGTTCCCTAGCCAGCAACGGCGAATCCCCCGACTGGCTGAAAGCAACCACCCTGTCACCAACTCCAACAGCCGCCGCCAATAGCAGCGACGAAATTGCCGTTGTGGAAGAAAGCAGCCCAACCCAGCAGCAACCCGAAACCAGCGAAACAATTTCCGATCCCAAATCTACTAGCCCGGAAGCCAGAGAATTTGTGGTTTTTGACGAGCCCCCGCAGCCGAAACAAGTTGCTCAAAAAACCGCAACTGTCGTCGCAGAAGTAACTCCCCCAACTCCCTACGTTTTGCCAGAAGACGAGTTAGTACCGATGCCCATTTTGGAATTGCCACGCGCCGAAATTATCGCGGGCCAGGCTGTAAAAGTGCAAGTGCAACTCCCGGAATTAATGCCCCGGATTTATGTGAAAGTTTGGGTGTACGATCGGCAAACCTACCTGATTCTCGACGGGCCGCGCTGGATTACCGAATTTAAAGCTAACGGGTTTGGAAATGTTAGAGCAAGTGTCGAGTTAGAGATTCCCTACGGCTGCATGGAAGTCGAATTTGAGGCGATCGCCGTCGAAATGCAAACTCAGCGGGAAAGCCACAAAATAAGCGTTCACCGCCAAGTTTTACCGCCAGCCGGGCCAACTTTACCCCTCGAAGGGTAAGCCCAAATCCGCGTGCATCCCCGTTCATCCGCTAACATCTGCGGTTAAAAAATCCGGCGTTGCTGAATCAAGGTATGAATGCTCCAGGAATGGGAATATCGTGAAATTTCAAGTAATGTATTAATAACTTAATAGAATGCTTGAGCATTTTCTCACATTTAGAATAACAAAGAGTCTTGCGATGTAGTCTGGCTATCCGGATGTCTTAGTCTTGTATTTTCCCCTTCTAAGGAGTGTCATATAAGTCTTACTGATAATGTGAGCCCATCAGGAATAAACATGGGATATACAGACCATCCATCAGTTACAGAAAAGTAGCATTTCTATGCACTTACTTTGTCCCATAATGGTTCAAATGTCTTAGCACACACGATCCCCTAATACCCATCCTAAAATTCCTGGTTGAAAGTGGTCAACCGCTGTCCACAACCAGATTTTGTTTGTTTTTTTTTACATAAGTTTGTAATTCATCGAGTTCACCAACTTCTGGAATTACTTCAGGGTCATAAACATCTGGTAACAGTTTTCCGACTGGTTTTACCCAATTTATTACGCCCGGTATGATGAACTCCCTTAACTCGTTCTATCGCCCGTAAACCCATACCATTGACGTACATTTTTAGGCAATCACGTTTGATGCTCTCGCTATAACCAAGGGTGGGGTTCATACTGATTAATGAATTGACGACAACATTGGACACAAATGTGATTCGGTTTTCCTTTCTTCTTGCCGTTTTTACGGATATGGGTTGATTTACATTCTGGGCATTGCATAAATTATTCCTCCTATTCATACTCTAACTCAGCAACGCCGAAAATACTTTTTGACTCCCGGAATGTTAAAGAAAAATTCCGTGAGATCCGCATCCGAGTAATCGTTACAAGGCTGGTCAATAATAAAGTCGAAGTCTTGAGAATTAGCAAATTTGAGAACATCTCGCCAAACAATTCTATCTGCATCCATCACGAGAAAATTTTGCCAAGGACTTTCCCAAAAGGGAATCATATGACTTTTTCCCCAACCAAAGCTTCTTTTTCTCAGAAGTGGCTCAGAGACGCTATCGTGATTAATGACGCGCACTCCGTAAGCTTTTTCTAGGGGAGTCACGGAAAACGTACCGTCAATCAACAGGCAGATGGGAACATCTCCCAGGAAATATCGGATGCTAGCACAGCAACCCTTTGCAAACAAATAATCTTGGTCGCAGCAAGCAATAATAACCCCAAAATCTTCCGTAAACCGTCACTATTTTACTAACTTGCCTAGCCACAGCGTTTCGGTTTTTTGTTCTGAAAGCAGCTCGATTTTCAACTTTTGCATTTTAGCCAGCAGCTTAGCACTAAACTTCTGCGATCGCCCGTAGACAAAAACATCGCTAAAACCCCTAGGAATATTGGGTATAGTTGGTCTGTCAAACAACTGATCTCGACGGCGCGCTTCCGGGTCAAGCAACACCAACTGCAGCCGCACTCAAACAACAAAAAAGTTGTGTTAAAATAGCGGGAAATTAAACCCGCCGACGGGCAGTCTCAAAAATGGCGATCGCCCTGGCAAGTCCCGACGGCAGCGGGCATCAAAAAACCAAAATGGGTCAAGCCTGAACTTGGGTTTCGATCGGGTCAATCTACCAGCCTTGAGGTCTCAGTTCCCCACTCATGGCGTGAAAATAGCCCCTGCCGGGTCGCGAGGTTTAAAGTTAGGTTAAAAAGCTTGACATTATAGGATATAAAGCTGTATAAGGGATGCGACACGCAGCCACAATCCTACCTATAACTGTCTGTTAAGTCTGGCGTAACCGAGAACTCTGGGCAGTTGTCAGTTAGAGGCAGATTGTGGTCGAACCCCTAGAACCAGTTGTCGCTCGCCCCCAGAGCAACTCAAGCAAGTCGGGCGATCGAGAGCAATTGCTAGGATGATATTTTCCTAGACTTTTAGGTAATACTCATAACAATTGGTGTAGACTGAAGTAGCCTGCATAAAACCATCAGTAATGATGACTTGGACTTTCTCTCACTTCTCTCAAGCTTTCGCTTGAGAGCATCTCTGTAATCCTTGCGGTTCGAGGTTGGTCAAAACCAGTGAAGAATACACCTCCAAAATTTGTGCAAAATACGGTGAGAGCCATAAAAGTTAGGTGGCTCTAAAATTTTTCAAGCCCCCAACTGTGGTTAGAAAACACCCAGTTTGAGTAGCGCTTTAGGGATTTTCCTTAAAGCTTTGTGGGATACCACCATGCTCTGGGACTTGTCTGATGAGTGTGCTATATTCGGATTCTCTCAGGTTGTCGGAGATTGTCTGGATTAAAAGTATCAGATGAAATTAGCAGGTGATGGTATAATCAACCGTAATGTAATGTGGGCTTGACCTGAATTGATGCCTGGGCGGTACAAGGGCCCAGCCCGCTACGTTCAAGCAGAAGTAGACACGCCTACTGTGAATCAACGGTGAATCAACGGTGAATCAACAGTTATGGATAGGTTCTATTTTGGCAGTTATTGTCAACAGGCAAGCAACCACAAAAATTAGCAGTTGGGAATTGCTGCTCGTCGAGTTGAATAGAGTGTGAAGGTGTGAGGAAAATGAACAGAACTTTTTGGAATTTACTGCTAGTATCCCCGGCAATTCTGGGGCTATCATCAGTCATGAGTGCCACTGCGATCGCCGCAGAAGTGACCGCAACCGCTGAAGCCAACCAGGTAGCTACAGCTCAGTCATCTGAGTCAAAAATTGCAGAAATAGTTGGAGAAATAGTTGCAGAACCAGTTGCAGCAGCCCCTGCTGCCCCAGAAAAGCTGGCTTTAAACAGCAGCGTCGAAGCGGCCCAAACCCCGCTCGTCAACGAAGCAGACGCTGAAAAACTCGCCTTAATCGAACCACAAACCAGCGAAGCAGCACTGCAAACAACACTGCAAACAACAGGGAGCGACATCGAGTTAGCAGCCCCAATCGCTCCGGCCAGCGCGGCAGCAGCGACTGAACCCCTAGCAGCAGCAGGCACAGCCGAACCGGCTCCCCAAGCATCAGACTTGGCAGTGCAAAGCAGCCAGACAGAAGTTGCGGGGAAAATTGAAGTGCCAGCAGTAGCCAGCACCCCAGCTACTACCCCAGCTACTACCCCAGCTACTAAGGTAGAAATTGCTCAGACACCAGCCGCCGGAATGGGCGGTCCGATCGTCCCTGTCGCTCCCCAAGCGCTGCCGGCCCAACAGTCGGGAACCATGTCCCAGGTGACATCAGTCTCTCAGCTCTCCGACGTGCGCCCGACAGATTGGGCATTCCAAGCCCTGCAATCCCTAGTCGAACGCTACAGTTGTATCGTAGGTTATCCCGACGGCACCTACCGCGGCAACCGCGCCCTGACTCGCTACGAATTTGCAGCCGGCGTCAACGCTTGCTTAGACAACATAACCAAACTAATTGGGTCAACAGGTAACTTGGTTACCCGAGACGACTTAGCCATCCTGCAACGCCTGCAAGAAGAATTTGCAGCCGAACTCGCTACCCTGCGCGGACGAGTAGACGGCCTAGAAGCTCGCACCGCAGAACTCGAAGCCAACCAGTTCTCCACCACAACCAAATTGGCTGGAGAAGCCATTTTTGCCGTCAGCGACACCTTCGGAGATGGTGTCGGCCTTCACGACGACAAAACCTCTACCAACTTCGGCTACCGGGTGCGGTTGAACTTCAACACCAGCTTCACCGGTCGAGACTTACTCAGAACCCGCTTGCAAGCAGTCAACACCGCCCGCTACGATAGAGCCACGGCTACTGGTACCAACATGGCTCGCTTGGCCTTTGACGGCGATGATGGCAGCCAATTCACACTAGACGAAGTGTACTATCGGTTCCCGATGGGTGCCGCTACAGTCTTTGTCGGTCCTAAAGGACTTGACCTAGATGAAATTGCAGACCAAGCTTCTACCTTTGGTAACTCTACGAGTTCGGGTTCACTTTCCAGATTTGGAGTACGCAACCCGGCAGTATTCCGCGGCCCGCAGGGAGCAGGCGCAAGTGTGACTTTCAACTTGGGCAGCTTCCGAGCTACTGCGGGCTATCTCGCTGGCGACAGCGACGCTCCCAACCCCGCAAACGGCAGGGGCGTTTTCAACGGTTCTTTCAGCGCTCTGGGTCAGATAGGCTTTTTTAGCAGACCGTTTGACTTGGGCTTGACTTACACCCGGAAATACAATCGGGCAGGCGATGTTAACCTCATGGGCGGCGTCGGCAGTGCCTTGGCTAACCAGCCATTCGATCGACCAGCCACTGCTACCGAGCCCAGATTTCAACCACCCACTGCATCAGATAACTTTGGCGTGCAAGTTAACTTCAAACCCAGCAGTCGCTTTCAGATTGGCGGTTGGTACGGTTATACCAAGGCTGAACAACTGCGGGGTGGCAAGAATGACGCTACCATCCAGAATGGTGCTATCACTGTGGCCCTGGGAGATTTTGCCCGACAAGGCAACGTCCTCGGCTTCGTCTTCGGTGTACCGCCAAAAGTTACCGAGAGTGATGTCGCCAGAAACCGCAACACCTCTTATCACTTAGAGGGTTTCTATCGCTTCCAAGTCAATGACTTTATTTCGGTGACACCGGGCGTTTACGTGATTCTGAATCCCGAACACAACAACAGAAACGAGGATATCTGGGTCGGACTCCTCCGTACAACCTTTAGTTTCTAAGGTTTCCAGACATCTAGTTACAGCTAAAAGCGGCAGGCGACTGCCGCTTTTATTTAGGGCTTGCTGAATAATCGATCGCAAACTAAGAACAGGAGTGATCGATATATTCAAGCAGAGTTATATATAAGTTTTTTCGG
>NZ_JAUBTT010000237.1:0-2169 GCF_036705125.1 Microcoleus sp. B7-D4 | reverse complement strand
TCACCTGACAACCCTCTTCAACAAGAATATTGGCTCAATCGAAACCAAAGACTAGGCAAATCATACTGGAGTAAGGGTAGTAAATACTATTCCGTCGCTCAAAATCAAAACTGGATTTGTCCTATCTGCGGAGGGCTATTGTTAAATGGAGAGGAAATAGAAACCCACCACATAGTACCTGTTGCTAAAGGCGGTACTGACGACGAGTACAACCTACAGCACGTCCATCTAGCTTGTCACAAACAGGTACATTCCAAAACTCAAACCCAGTCCCAAAAGGCTAGAAGTTAGGCTTGAGCGCAGTGAGTTGGAAACTCTCATGCTGCGTTCTCAGGGGAGGGGAGAGCGGCGACGCTCGAACCTTACCCGACGAGGAGGACGCGGCGACGTGTTCCTCCTTACCCGACAAATCTACGGCTGGAGTGGATGGGATTAAATCCCTAACGCCTAAGCAGCGCCTAGAACTGGTGGCAACACTAAATTTAGGTACAAAAGCCAGAGCCACACGAAGGGTAATGATTCCAAAACCCGGAAAGGCTGAAAAACGTCCCCTCGGAATTCCCACAATGTATGACAGAGCGCTTCAAGGTCTGGTTAAACAGGCTTTGGAACCAGAGTGGGAAGCAAGGTTTGAAGCCAATTCCTACGGCTTTAGACCGGGAAAGTCATGTCATGATGCAATGGAAGCAATATTCCAAAGTATCTGCAAGAAGCCTAAATACGTGTTAGATGCGGACATAGCAAAATGCTTCGACCAAATCAATCACGAGCGATTGCTAGAAAAATTAAATACCTTCTCAGGCATACGCCGCCAAGTCAAATCTTGGTTAAAAGCAGGATACCTACTAAATCGGCAATGGGAACCAACCCATGCAGGAACGCCTCAAGGCGGAGTTATTTCCCCACTTTTGGCTAACATCGCCCTGCATGGATTGGAAACAGCAATAAGAAGCTGTATAAAGACCAACGCTAACACAAAATACAATTTAGGGGTAATTCGCTACGCAGATGACTTTGTAATCCTTCACAAAGATTACGAAGTCTTGATGCGTTGTAAGCAAGCTGCGGAAAACTTTTTGCGTGACATTGGACTTGAGTTAAGACCCGAAAAAACCCGAATCGCCCATAGCTTGGAAAATATGGGTGAGGAAAAGCCAGGATTCAAATTTCTTGGTTTCAATGTACGCCAATACAAACTAGGCAAGCATCAGAGTAAACAAGGGTTCAAGACTCTCATCAAACCTCAGAAAGAAAAGATACAGGCTCACCACCAAAAGTTGGCTAACATCATTAGAGAAATGACAGCTTGTAATCAAGGACAACTAATTGGAAAATTAAACCCAATTATCCGAGGCTGGTCAAACTATTACAGCACAGCGGTGAGTAAAGAGACATTCAAGTCAATTGACAATCTTTTGTACTGGAATCTTAGAAACTGGGGAAAAACTCGACATAGCAATAAAAGCGAAAAATGGGTATACAAGAGGTATTGGCAAAGAATCCAAGAAGGAGACTATAATGCCATGACCTTTGCGACCAATCAAAACGGGAAAAATCCCGTCAGGTTACTAAGCCATGCCGAAACACCTATAGTTAGGCATAGTAAAGTTAAAAGCTCATCAAGCCCATTCGACGGTGACTTAATCTATTGGAGTACGCGCCTTGGGGAGCATCCCGAAGTGGATGCAACGAGAGCCAAGCTCTTGAAGCAACAAAGCGGAAGGTGCGCCTATTGTCGCCTTAACTTTATGGATGGAGACTTGTTGGAAATCGACCACAAAATACCTAAAAGCCTGGGAGGTAAGGACTCCCTGAACAACTACCAACTACTTCATCGCCATTGCCATGACAAGAAAACTGCAAATGATGGCAGTCTGGAGAAGCCCCAATGTCAAGGATAGGTTAAATGAGGAGCGGAATGAGGTGAAAGTCTCACGTTCCGTTCTGGAGAGCAGCGGCTCTCGTAAGGGAGTCGCTGACTTTAATCGCTCTCCTGTTAACGCCTGCCATCTCGTCTGTTACCTACCTGAACTGCGAGACAATCCCGATTATTGCTCGCAAAAGAAAACGTTACCTCAACTCAAGAAAACACATCCTTGGTATAGCGAAATATATTCGCAAGTCCTTCAGGATGTAGTTAAGCGAGTTAAGACAACATTTGACCGTTTC
>NZ_JAUBTT010000135.1:0-17476 GCF_036705125.1 Microcoleus sp. B7-D4 | reverse complement strand
CTCAAGAACGGTGCAGCATCTGTCAAGAACGGGCAAGATGCCCGTTCCACAAGAGATGAATTGTTTGGTGGCACAGGAATGTTGGCTGAAGTACGCGCGGCGCAGCTATCCCCTAGGGAATCGCCCTCACTCAAGTCCAGCCACAATAAAGATTTTACATCTCTGTTAAAAACTCCGGCGACGATCGCGGCACAAGCCGAAATCCCCGAAGCAGTAAACAGCAACGCCCGACAGCTAGGCGGTACTCGACAAATCAGTCAAGCGGGCAATGCTGAAGGCGTTTACGTTGCAGAGGTGAAAATTCGCTTTGTTAATTCCCGAGGCGAAGCTGTTGATAAAAAAGGGAATCCGGTTGAGGGCAGAATTTCGGAAGATTTTATCCGAGGCGAACTCAAACTCAAGGCGGGGGATAACTACAGCCGGGAAGTTGTACGATCGGATTTACAGCAGTTGCAGCAATTGGGATTGTTTGACAAGGTTACGGTTTCGATCGAAGAAGTGGGCACGGATGTTAATGTAATCTACAACGTTCAAGAGCGATCGGCTCGCTCTTTTAGCGTGAGTGCCAGTCTTAGTGATGATGTGGGCGTTGCGGTTCCTCTTTCCTATACCGATCGAACTTTCGGCACCACCCCACAGCGGCTGGCGGTGGAACTTGAGCCCAGCCTCCGAGGTATCCAGTACGATGTCCAGTTTGTCAGCCCTTACCTTGCCGCCGAAGACCGTTTGGGATACAGTGTGAGAGCTTTTGGTGATCGCAGAATATCGGAAATTTTCAACAAAGATATTGATTTGCCCAACGGGAACCGAGTTCGGGAAATTCGGATGGGGGGAAATCTCAGGTTTACCAGACCTTTGGGCGATTGGCAATCGACTTTGGGACTTAATTATACAAACATCAGTACGCGCGATCGCAACTTAAATATTGCCCGCCGCGACGAACTCGGCAATCCTCTCACATTCAGCGGCAGCGGCGTTGACGAGTTATACACTGTTTCTTTTGGTGCGATGCTCGATCGGCGGGACAATCCCTTCAACCCCACCACCGGCTCGATTCTGAGCCTCAGCACCGAGCAGTCGATACCTTTGGGGCGAGGCAACATTGTGAGTAACAGGCTGTTAGCGAATTATATACATTATGTACCCGTAACTGTGTTGGGCATTAGCGAGTCCGAAGCCTTGCCCGAAATGCTGGCTTTTAACTTGCAAGCGGGGACGGTAATCGGGGATTTGCCACCAACGGAAGCTTTTCGCCTCGGCGGCCGCAATTCCGTGCGGGGTTACGATAGCGGGGATATTGGCAGTGGCAGGAGTTATTTTTTAGCTTCCGGCGAATATCGGTTTCCTGTCGGCAGGGATGTCGGCGGCGTGATATTTGTTGATTTTGCGTCGGATTTGGGCACGGGAGATAGTGTACTGGGAAAACCGGCCGTAGTCAGGGACAAACCGGGGACTGGGGCAGGTGTTGGGGTGGGTGTGAGGGTGCGATCGTCCTTTGGATTAATTCGCTTAGATATGGCGGTTAGCGACTCCGGCGACATCAAACTTATACTCGGTACAAAGCAGCGATTTTAAATTAGTCATTAGTCACGAGTTAACTGTAGGGGCGGGTTTTACCAACAATCTTTGATAACCGCAAACAATCTTGTAAACCCGCCCCCACACAACCGATAACCCAGATTAACCTGATATTCGAGCTAATCCAAAAAATGTAGATTCGGATTTGTCGTGTTCGTGGGGGCGGGTTTATTATATTGTTGGTTTCTGGCATAGATGATTGGTAAAACCCGCCCCTACAGGATGCGTGTAGATACAAGAAGCGATTTCAATTGCCAGTTGCTAAAAAAAGGTTTCAGCCTACGGTTTTAAACAGCGGGGTATCTGCTATCTCTGCTAAGAATTGGGCGACTTGTCGATCGAATAATTGAGTTTAATTTCGTTCATCAACCCCACATCCACAGTTTGTGGTAGTAATCGAAATTGAGTGAAATACAGCACCTCGGTAAGGACACAACAATGTTGTATCCCTACTGTGTTGTAGGCAATTGACAATTGCTATATTTATTTATCCTCGTAAATGCTTAACGCTTTGGTTTCTTCAGATCAACAGTTTTCGGCTTAGCCGCCGGAGTGCGCGGATAAAACTTAAACTTATTGAGCGCAGCACTTGCCGATTTAGCCACACCGCTATCTATATCTCGCAAAGCTTTTTGTAGCAGCGGAATAACTTTTTCCGACTTAATCATTGCTAGTGCTTCCACAGCAGCTTCGCGCACCTCCGGGTGAATATCTTGAGCTAATTTTCCCAAGGTTTCTATTGTTCGCTCACCTTCGGATCTCAGAGCATTAGCAGCAGCCATTTTACCTAAAGCAGACGCTGCAAACTTGCGGGTTTCTTTGTCCTGACTTTGAACACATCCCATCAACTGCGGTAGAGAATAGCTTGGTGCTTGTCTGGTAATTGGAAGCTGTTGTTCGACTTGGGGTTGATGTAAATCAGTTGATTGTGGTTCCGAAAAATCTGTGTAATTTAACTCTTCTTCAACTTCTGTTTTATTTAACTCACTTGACAGTTGCTGCCAAACTTCTTCTTGTGATAAACCTTCGGCAAATTCTGTGGAATTTAACTGACTGAACTGCTGATCGGGGACTTCTTGTTGTTGTACATTACTCTCGTACTGCTCTTGCAAAGACCTGATAGTAGCTTGCATCTGAGCTTCGTGCTCTCTCAACTGCTCGTGAGCCGCTTGCAACTGACTCTCGTATTGCTCTTGCAAAGCCTCCATATTTAACTGCATCTCAACCTCGCGGTTCTCATATTCCTCGGCAATTTGCCTCAAGCGAATTTCGTGTTCATCTTGGAGGTTTTGCAAATGTTGCTCCATCTGAGCTTGATAACTTAGATGCAATTCGTCAGCAACTCTGAGTAAATGATGTTCGTGTTCTGCTTGCAAAGATTGGATATTTTGCTGCATCCTAGCATTGTTAGCAGCTTCTAATTCCTCGGTGATTTGTCGGCGCAGCTCAGGCTCGTGTGCGCTGACAACTTGTTGGAGCTGACTGTCGCGTTCTGCCAAAACTTGTTGGAGCTGATTTTCGTATTGAGCCGCAACTTGTTTGAGCTGGTTTTCGTATTGGGTAGTAACTTGTCTGAGTAAATTGTCGTGTTCGATAGTAGCTTTTCTAAGCTGATTTTCCCGTTCTCCTTTCTGAGATTCGACAGCTTGTCGCACCCGAGACATCTGAGCTAATTCTATTTCCTCAGTAATTCTGCGAGTTTGCTGCAAGTATTCTTGTTTTTGCTTGTTTAAGCGCTTTTCCACTAACCAGTAAGCAACTGCTACCCCTGCCAAAAAACCTACGATCGCCCCTATGATACCCACAACTGAGATCCTCCCGACAAAATAGTTATGCTGGACTTTTTACATTTAACCATATAGCCTCCTGTAACCGCCCAGTAGCAACAGCCAGGCTGTCACTGCTAGCCAGTGAACCGCCACCGCAGGCCAGATAGAACCGCTTTGCAGGTATGCGAGGGAGCACGCAACTCCCAAAATTGCCGCCAGTAGCAAAAATACTGGATTCATAAAGGTCGATCGACCAACCGGGTAAAAAGTCAGCGCGTTCAGCGGGTGGTAAACTACAAAAGCCGCCAAACTCGCGCATCCCCAAAACCACAGCATTAACCCAGAAGCCTTCTCAAACGGGTGCGGCAGCATTAACACCCGGAACAATAATTCCTCGGTGATGCCCGGACTTAACAAACAGCCCATGAGCACTCCCACAATTGTACGCCGAGAGGTTTGCACGTCTACTTTTAGAAATCCCGACCAAAAACCGACGGAAAGAGCGATCAAAGTGTAAACCAGCGCGAGCATAGCTGCAACCAGCCAATCACTGAAATCGGGAATAGTTGAAAAAGCTAGGGTGACGCGGCGTATCAGGAATCCCGGCAGCACGCGCGGCGGAGCTATCCCGAAGGGAATCGTACTAAAATTTAACATAATCAAACTGATCCTTAAAATTTTGAAACAGATGTTAGCAGTAAGTTGACCCGTTTATGCAAAACCAATCATTGCCGCCCGTCAGAGTCCGCGTTTTTGTTTCGGGATTAGTTCAAGGAGTAGGCTACCGATATTCAACGAAGAATCAAGCAAAGTATTTCGGCCTCAGCGGCTGGGTAAGAAATCTCCCTGATGGCCGCGTCGAGGCTGTCTTTGAAGGAGCCAAAAAAGCTGTGGAAGGAATGATTAGTTGGTGCCGCCGCGGCCCCACCGGTGCTACGGTTAGTGAGTTGGTTTTGGAATACGAAGACCCGGAGGGCGATTCCCTTCAAGATAGCTCCGCCGCGCGTACTTTTGAGATCCGCCGATAAAACAATAAAGGGAATAATCTGCGGTTGAAACCGCTACCGTAGAAACGATGTCTGCCTTATATAAGGCAGGCTTCGCTCACGCTGACTAAAGAATGAATCGCATAAAAAGCGCGAATTTGCTATTGCCAATTTATCAATGATGAGCAAGTTGACTTAAATTAGCAAACAACTGAGCAACTTTGGTCAAATCTTTATCTCCCGGCGCTATTTCTACGCCGCTAGACAGGTCAACACCGCTGAAGTTATTGCCGAGGGAGCATCTCATATTTGCAAAAACACTTCTTTCTTCTTCCTTCTGACTCTTTTCTCCTGGCTCCTGACTCCTGACTCCTAATTCCAATTTCGAGCTTTGCTGCAAAAATGAGATGCTCCCATTCCCGATCGCACTATCAATTGCATTTAAAATATTATCGGGTGTTAAACCGCCCGCCAGCAGCCAAGGACACTGCGGTCTAAACTCTGATAACATCATCCAGTCGATCGTTTTACCAGTACCGCCCAATTGCTGTGGATGGTAAGCATCCAGCAGTAAAGTATCGACACGAACAGCATAAACAGCAGCGGTGGCTAAAGTTTCAGGAGTCTTAACTCTCAGGGCTTTGATAATTTCAATTCCCGGCAAAAACTCCCGCAGTCGATCGCAATATTCCGCTGTTTCATCTCCATGCAACTGCACCCCGCTTAAATTTGACTCTGCCGCTACTTGACAGATATTTTCTATTGTGGTGTTGGCAAAAACGCCGATGCGATCGACATTTTCCGGCAACTGCTCGACAATCAGGCGAATTGTTTCTGGGCTGACATAGCGGGGGGAAGCCGGCACGCAGATAAACCCCAAAGCCTGGGCTCCCAAGCGGGCGATCGCAATTCCTTGGTCTAATTTAGTGATTCCGCAAATTTTAACCCGCACTCCTCGTCCTCCGTTCCGAATTTGTATCAAAATATCAACGAATTGTTAACTATTAAAACAAATCTTAGTTTAATGCAAACCGCTTTTTATAATCGTGGAAATCAATTTATCTGTGAAATCAGGAGATAAGAACGTGATCAACTCATCTTTGCTGTTAGCCGTACAATCTACCGCTCCCTCAACACCGGAGTGGTCGCCACTGGTAGGACTGACAATGATTTTATGCAATTTGCTGGCGATCACGATCGGCTACTACGGCATCTCCAAGCAAAACCGAGGCAAGGGCCCAGCTTTACCCGTTGCACTCCCTGGAATGTTCAAAGGCTTCGGCGTACCAGAATTGCTGGCAACAGCCAGCTTCGGCCACTTGCTCGGAGCCGGAGTAATCTTGGGCTTGGGTAACGCCGGAGTTCTGTAAAAATCAGGGGAAAGGCAAAGGCAAGGGGTAGAAAAGATATATAGCAGCAATCCTAAATCATTTGGGAATTTCTTACTCCCTCCCCTTACCAAGGGGAGGGTTGGGGTGGGGTAAAAAGTTTACGATTCATTTAGGATTGCTATAATAGAAACTCTTTCTTGCTCTCCTTTCCCAGGAAAATTCATGCAGACAGGTTGGCGAATCGGCTCTTTATTTGGCATCCCCCTAGTTATAGATTATTCGTGGTTTATAATTTTAGCCTTAGCAACCCGCGAATACGCCAGCAGTTACCGCCTGTGGGGGCCTGCGCTCTCCTGGAGTGCGGGGTTAGCCATAGCTCTGCTCCTGTTTGCTTCCGTGCTCTTGCACGAACTCGGACACAGCTTGGCGGCGATATCGCAAGGCATTAAAGTTAATTCTATTACCTTATTCTTATTTGGCGGAGTAGCTTCGATCGACTCGGAATCAAAAACTCCCGGTCAAGCTTTTCAAGTAGCTATTGCCGGCCCTCTAGTCAGCTTTGCGCTGTTTTTAATCCTCGGTTTGGGTTCTCAAGTTCTTCCCCCGCAAAGTTTGCTAGCAATTGTCACCGAAAGGGTAGCGCTAATCAATCTCGTTTTGGGATTATTTAACTTAATTCCCGGTCTGCCTTTGGATGGAGGACAAGTTTTAAAATCAGCTATTTGGAAAATCACCGGCTCTCGATTTGCCGGCGTTCGCTGGGCGGCAAAAACAGGACAAGTTTTAGGCTGGCTGGCTGTTGCTTTGGGTCTGAGTTTATGCTTTTTAGCGCGCGAGTACGGCGGCTTGTGGATTGCGCTGATCGGCTGGTTTGGCATTCGCAATGCCACTGCTTATAGCAGATTGACTTCGCTGCAAGAAGCCCTGCTCAAAATTAAAGCCAGCGATGCGATGAGCCGCGAGTTTAGAGTTGTAGATGCAGATTTGACTCTGCGAGAATTTGCCGATCGATATTTGTTAGAAGTCAATCCGTTTCCATTTTACATTGCTGCGACCAACGGCCGGGATTTGGGCTTAGTGTCGATCGACGATATCCGCTTCACAGAACGCAGTCAATGGCAAGTTCAGACTTTGCACAACATTTTGAAACCCCTGGGAAAAACCCTCACAGTCTCGGAAAAAGCATCCCTCGCAGAAGTAATTAACAGCATGGAAGCCCGTCAACTCCCCCGAATCATCGTCCTCTCACCGATTGGTTCAGTAGCGGGGACGATCGATCGGGGCGACGTGGTTAAAGTTTTAGCAAAATACCTCAAACCCCAGATTTCAATGGCCGACATCAAGCGCAGCAAAGAAGAAAACAGCTATCCTCAAGGATTGCAGTTAAGTGCGATCGCCAAAACCGCACAAGAAAACTAGAAATTGGGCATCGGTAAGGGGCATCAGCGATCGGTTAAGATGTAGCAAACTTTGTCAATGAGGGTTGAAGCAAAAAATTTTATGCCCAAATTCTTTAATAGAATTTATCATAAATTGGCGGAGAGACGTTGGAAAAACTTAACTCATTCCTTCCCCTTCCCTGACTTGCAACCTCTGATTATTACCTGCATTGCCGTGACGGGAACTCTATTGGGAGTGCGGCATTTAGGCTGGTTGCAGCCATTGGAATTAAATGCTTTCGACGTGATGGTGCAGTTGCGATCAGATCCGGGTCCTGACCCCAGGTTGCTGATAGTGACAATCACAGAACAGGACATTCATGCTTTTAAGAAATGGCCAATTTCCGATGGCGTTTTAGCAAAAGCGATCGCCGAAATAGCGCGTTTTGAACCCACAGCTATTGGCATAGATATAATTCGCGACATTCCCTACGAACCGGGGAATGCAGAATTAGTAGCTCAATTGAAAAACCCCAAAGTATTTCCCATTACCTTCATCGGCAAGTCAAAGTACGATCGAGTGGCACCTCCTCCTAACATACCAGATGAGCGGGTAGCATTTAACGACTTAGTAGTCGATCCAGACGGTATAGTGCGCCGCAATTTGATTTCTGTTGGCGATGGTAAAAAAACGTTTTTTTCATTGTCCAGTACGCTAGCTTTTGCATATTTTGACAGCAAAAAAGTCCCCTATAAAACCATAGAAAACGATGTTTTCGTGGTAGATAAAACGGTATTTTCAAAACTGCGCTCTCACTCAGGAGGTTATCAGAACATTGATGCCAAAGGTTATCAAATATTGCTCGATTACCGCTCTGGGAAAAATATAGCAGAGAGCGTGACACTAACTGAAGTTTTGGATGGCAAAGTTGACCCCAAACTGGTCACAGATAAAATAGTCTTGATCGGGGTTACAGCCCCTACTGTAAAAGATATTTTTTCTACGCCTTACAGCGCTAGTAAAAACGGTAATATCCTGACCCCTGGGGTATTAATTCACGCAACGGCCACCAGCCAATTTCTCAGCGCAATTTTAGACGGCAAAGGGATATTTTGGTATTGGGACGAATGGCAAGAAATGCTGTGGCTCGCTGTTTGGAGTGCAGTGGGCGGCTGTTTAGCTTGGCGGCTAGAAGAATCGCTGAGTTTGATGGGAAGTACGATCGCAGCTTTCGGCTCATTATTCGGATTCACCTTTTTCCTATTCACTCAACAGGGATGGATACCTTTAATTGCCCCAGCCCTGGCACTTTTAATCACCGCAGGAGTCACAATCACCTATAAATACGAGCAGTCGAAGCAACAGCAAGGGATTGTGATGAAATTATTAGGACAACAAACTTCACCCGCGATCGCAAATGCCCTGTGGAAAGAGCGCGTCCATCTGCTCGAATCTGGCTTATTGCCAGGGCAAAAACTTACTGCTACCATCATACTGACCGACTTGCAAGGTTTTAGTACAATCTCCGAAAAACTACCGCCAGAAGTAGTAATGAGTTGGTTAAATGAGTATTTATCAGCAATGGCCCAAGAAGTCCAAGCACATCAAGGCGTGATTAATAAATTTACCGGAGATGGAATGCTGGCAGTATTTGGCGTACCTATTCCCCGCACCACTCCCGAAGAAATTACCGAAGATGCTCGCCTCGCCGTATCTTGCGCTCTAGCCATCAGTTCCCGCTTGCCCGAAATGAATCAAAATTGGCTCACACGCGGTTTGCCGACCGCAAAAATGCGAGTAGGAATCTTTACAGGGCCTGTGATGGTGGGTAGTCTGGGAGGCGCAACCCGTTTAGAATATGGAGTGATCGGCGACAGCGTAAATATTGCCTCTCGGCTGGAAAGCTGCGAAAAGGATCGGCAAGAGGACACTTGCCGGATATTGATTGCAGAAGAAACCTTTCTGCATCTGGCAGGGAAATTTGAAGTAGAATCTTGGGGAGCTTTACCGTTAAAAGGCAGGGAACAAAAAGTTAATGTCTACCGCATTTTGGGAATTAAAAAGTAATAAAAAGACAGAATCTCTCCCTAAAAACTCATGAAAAAGATGAAAAAAAATACTAAGTTTCTCATCCACCTGACATCAATTGCAGCGGTAGTATCGATCGCCATACTCAACATTTCCCAACTTGCCGTTTTGGGACGGCCACAAATAAACATAGAGAACGGGCCAGACAATACTCAATCGGGAGGGCCGCGCTTCGTTCCGCCCCGTGATGAAGATAATCTGTCACCAGGGGCTCCAGCGAAATCGACGCGCGGACCAGGTAAATGCGATATCGGTAAGATAAAGCTAACAGCCTTGATACCAGAAAATAAAATCGGACGGACTGTTTCGGAATATCCTCTATTCTTTTTCTACTTGCCTCAAACAGAGGCGGAATTAGCCGAATTTGTTCTGAAAGATGAAAACGGGAAGCCGATTTATCAAACAACCCTAAAAACTAACAATTCATCAGGGGTTATCGGTGTTAGTATCCCTGCAAATAAAAATGTGCCGCCTTTGCAATTAGGCAAAAAGTACCCTTGGTCTATTTCATTGATTTGCGACGCTATAGACAGATCCGCAGATGTGTTGGAAGAAGGTTTTGTGCGCCGAGTTGAACTCAGTGCAGATATCCGCAGTCAATTAGATCAGGCAGATCCGCGCCAGAAAACCTTTATTTATGCTCAGAATGGGATTTGGCAAGATGCTCTCAGCACTCTAGTTGCCGCTCGTCGCGCTAATCCTAATGATGCAGAATTAACTGCTGATTGGGAAAGCTTGCTGGATTCTGTGAAATTGGGCGAAATTGCCAAAGAGCCGATCGTTCAAATTGAGCCCCCCTCGCAGCCATAGTTTATTGCATAGCAGGGGGTGACCAGAAACCGGGTTCGATCGACGAAAAAACTTCTTTGTCGCCCGCAGATTCGCTAAAAAACCCGGTTTCTAGGAGTCGGAGTTCGCAAGTCCTGTATTGCCAGCCTTTCCTCTTCTGAAAGAGGCTACTCTTTCAAATCAATTTCAAAACTTAGAATATCGAGCGAGAGGCGACAGCGTAAATATTGCCTCTCGGTTGGAAAGCTGCGAACAGGATCGGCAAAAGGACACTTGCCCGATATTGATTGCAGAAGAAACTTTACTGCATCTGGCAGGGAAATTGGAAGTAGAATCTTGGGGAGCTTTACCGTTAAAAGACAGAGAACAAAAAGTTAATGTCTACGGCATTTTGGGAATGAAAAAAAAGTAAATAAACAGCATCTATCCCTAAACCTTCATGAAGCCAATAAAAAAAACTACTAAGTTTATCATCCACCTGACATCAATGGCAGCGGTAGTATCGATCGCCACACTCAACATTTCCCAACTTGCCGTTTTGGGACGGCCGGATCTAAACACAGGTGACGGGCCAGACGATCCTCAACCGGCAGGGCCGCGCTTCGGTGATGAACCCCCGCAAATAAACCCACCGGCCAAGCCACCCAACACTCAACCGGCAGGGCCGCGCTTCGGTGATGGACTGCAGCCTCCAAGCACAGATGGCAAGCCATCCACTGAATCGGGAGGGCCGGGCTTCAACGAGTCGCCCCCCACTCAACCGGGACGCCCTGTGCGCGGTGGCGGCTGCGCGAGCATTAGTCAGCTAGGTCTCACAGCCTTAGTGCCTAAAAATAAGATCGGACGGACTGTTTCGGACTATCCAACGTTCTTTTTCTACTTGCCTCAAACAGAGGCGCAATCAGCCGAATTTATCCTACAAGATGAAAGCGGCAAGCCGATTTATAAACAGGATGTCACAATTAGCAATTTATCAGGAGTGATCGGCGTTAGTATCCCTGCTGACAAAAATGTGCCACCCTTGGAAGTAGGCAAAAGTTACACTTGGAATTTGACAGTGATTTGCGACGCTCAAGACCGATCGAGCGATCAGATCGAAAGCGGTACTGTAGTGCGAGTTGAACTCAGTGCAGATATCCGCAGTCAATTAGAGCAGGCAGATCCGCGCCAGAAAACCTTTATTTATGCTAAAAATGGGATTTGGCAAGATGCCCTCAGCACCCTAGCTGCGGCTCGACGCGCTAATCCTAATGATGCAGAATTAACTGCTGATTGGGAAAGCTTGCTGGATTCTGTGAAATTGGGCGAAATTGCCAAAGAGCCGATCGTTCAAACTCAGCCACAGCCATAAGCTGTACTGCATATAAATTTAACTTTTTTGGTAACGTTAGAGCAACGGGCTAGAAGAGTTTTAATAAAAAGAAGTGTACAAGTTTTTAACTTGTATCAGTAACAGCCAAGATGGCTGTTCTACAATAAAAATTCTTTCTTGTGGAACGGCCATCTTGGCTGTTCCCAAAAGGCGGTATACCCCACAATAATTATTCCAAAAATCTCTTGTGGAACGGCCATCTTGGCTGTTCCCAAAAGGTGGCATTAAACCCCGCCCCCAAATATGCAGGTTAAATGTGAAACAGCTTATTACTTGTTAATTCCAAAATATCCTGCCATTCCAGATCCGAAAGTGGCTGCACCTCCAAATCAATCTCAAAACAGCGACAAGCCGCCGCACTCAAAACATCAATTACAGTGGCAATAAAATCATCTCCCCCTTCAGATAGAGGTAATTGCACAGGAATTAATTCCTCCCCAAACACTCGAGAAAATAATTTAACATCCGGCTGCAAACGCATCGAACCATGCTGCAAAATAGCATCACCCCGTCGCAATTGCGCGCTACCAATTAACTTGCAACCATCAGCGGTAACTAAATCCGCAGCCGTCGCAGTACCAAAACAATTCGGATTGTGAATATAACCCCTTCCAGCTTCCCCGTAGTGCAAATCCAAACCCATCGCCCTCCAACCCTCAATCAAAAACTCGCAAATAGTCTGATAAGCTTTCATACGGCTGCTTCCAAACCCCGACGCCACAACTGCATAAGTTAAATCCCCTTGGTGCAGCACGGCGCGCCCGCCGCTGGGCCTCCTCACCAACTCCACAGGCATTCCCCCCCAAGACAACTGCTGCCAAAACTCCGGCCACCTGCGCTGGTGGTAGCCCAAGGAAATCGCCGTCGGTTGCCAAGTGTAAAATCGCAGAGTTGGCGGATGTTTGCCCGCTAGATGCTGTTCCAGTAGCCATTGGTCGATCGCCATCTGCACCCTACCAGACGCCGACAACAGTGGAATTAAACGCCAAACAGAATTAGCCATCAGTCGCGAGTCCTTAGTTTCTACTCAATAATTCGCAGAATGTTTTAAAATTAGTAACAGTTTTTTGGGCCTGTCTTCTAAGTTGGTGCAAGTTTCACGCCAGCCGGTGCTTTAGAAATAAATAGAAAAAATAATCGCAGAACCATGAGCAACAGTGTAATTGTCATTAACGACGAAAAATTTGAAACAGAAGTCCTGAAAGCAGAGCAACCAGTGCTTGCCTATTTTTGGGCTACTTGGTGCGGGCCTTGCAAACTGATCGCGCCTTCGATAGACTGGGTGGCGGCCAACTACAGCGATCGGCTGAAAGTGGTTAAAATGGAAATTGACCCCAATCCTAATACTGTCAAGCAGTATAAAGTAGAAGGAGTCCCAGCTCTCAGGCTGTTTAAAAATGCCGAAGTAGTGCTTTCTCACGAGGGAGCTATTACTAAACAAACTTTGGTCGGTTTGCTCGACGCTCACTTATAAAGTTTGGAAATGATTCGGGAGTTTCCAACTCCCAACTTAAGCTGTGTTGCATCTAGATTGCCTATGGTATTAGAGAGGGAGAGGGGGAGAAGAGGAGAGGGGGAGAGGATTTGATGATTGTTGATCGGGACTCGAAATATGCAATTTAAATGAACAACAGCTTACAACTATAGAAATCGCAAATATTTTTTTAACATCTCTCTTTTATCCTCCATATTCCTCTCTGGCTCTGCGCCCTCTGCGCTCTCTGCGGTTACTAAAAAAAATCCCAAAGTCAATAAAAAGGCCCTATAAAAAATAATTTAGCTCAGATAAAAACATTCCTTAAAATTCCACAAAACTATAGAAAATATGCAATTTGCTAAACGTTTAGAACCACTGCAATTTAATGTATTTGCCGATATGGATCGGGCAAAAGCTCAAGCTAGAGCAGCGGGGCAAAATGTGATTGACTTGTCTCTGGGTTCTTCGGATTTGCCGGCGGCGGCTCATATTACAGATGCGATCGCACATTCTCTGTCCGACACCAGCACCCACGGCTATTTGCTATTTAACGGCACAAGAGATTTTCGGGAAGCAGCAGCTATTTGGTACGAGCAAAAATTTGGGATTGCAGTCAATCCAGAAACAGAAGTGCTGCCGTTAATTGGTTCCCAAGAAGGCACAGCGCATATGCCTTTAGCTGTACTCAACCCTGGAGATTTTGCTTTGCTGCTCGATCCGGGCTATCCTTCCCACGCGGGCGGTGTGCATTTGGCGGGCGGTCAAATTTATCCGATGCCGATATTAGCAGAAAATGCCTTTTTGCCGATATTTGAAGATATTCCGACAGCAGTGCTTGCTCAGTCGAAGATGATGGTTTTGAGCTATCCTCACAATCCTACAACTGCGATCGCCCCGGTTGCTTTTTTTGAGAAAGCTGTCGCTTTTTGTCGAGAACATCGGCTGGTTTTAGTTCACGATTTCCCTTATGTGGATTTGGTTTTTGACGATTCCGTAGGGGCGGTGCCCCCGTGCCCGCCCTCTGGGATCGAGGAAAACCGCAAATTGATGGCACCGTCAATATTTCAGGCGGATCGAGATAAGAGTGTGGCGATCGAGTTTTTTACACTATCCAAATCCTACAGTATGGGAGGTTTTCGAGTCGGATATGCGATCGGCAATTCCGAACTAATTGCAGCGCTGCGACAGGTAAAAGCCGCAGTGGACTTCAACCAATACCGAGGGATTTTGAACGGAGCGATCTCCGCTTTAACAGGCCCTCAAGATACCGTCAGAACCAGCGTAGAAACCTTCAGAAAACGGCGGGATGCCTTTGTAAACGCGCTACAGGGCATCGGCTGGCAAGTACCCGTACCCCCTGCCACCATGTACGTCTGGGCGAAACTGCCGGAACCTTGGGCCCAAGATTCCGTGAAATTTTGCACTCAGCTAGTACAGAGTACAGGAGTCGCAGCTTCCCCCGGTGCCGGTTTCGGGAAATCAGGAGAAGGCTACGTGCGATTTGCCTTAGTCGAGTCGCCAGCAATTTTGGAAGCAGCAGTTAGAAAAATTGCTGAGTTTCTAAATTGAGTACACCCCTACGGCGAGCGCCGTAGGGACACGGCGCCGTGTCCGAGGCGTGTCAACTTAAGCTTTTAGTCCGCCAGTCCTCCAGCTCACCAGGCACTCTTCGCCAGGGAATGAATTCCACGGGGCTTATAGCTAAAGTCCTATCAAAGAGGACTCAAAAACTCATTAGTCGTCTTCAGACGACTTTAGCTTTGAGGCAGGGGTTTCAACCCCTGTCGGACTATCGGTTGCACGTTAAGTTGACACCTATGGGCACGGCGCTTTCCCTACAGGGGTTAAAACCCCTGCGGGACTGGGGTTTTGACGTTTTTGGGCACACGATGAAGGGCACCCCGTCTAAGTGCTTACCCGTAGCTCAAGAGGGATGCAATTGCTAAAATAGTGTGATTTCTACCTAAAGGACTAGATATTTGCACGCAGTATCTGTCAGAATCTTTTTTAAGAAATGTTAACGTGAGACATCTTGGGAATTACCAGTTCCGCTCACCCACTCTAAAAATCCTTGAAGTGAATTCTGTCGGGGTAGCGATTGTTCCGTAGCGGCGATCGCACACCCGAAAAAGACCACACTGCCCAAAATAGCAATCAGCGGAAAAGGCTTACCCAGCCCAAAGTCCCGCTGAAGCCGAGCTAACGGCCTGCTCTCGCGCCTGAGCATCTTTCCTACCGTCAGTTGTTTGAGACTAAAAGGATCGCGCACAAAATGACCGCTCCAGCTAATTACCATATGAGAATGGCAGTGGGGACAAGTGAATAGTCCACTGACCATCCCGACTGGGCCTACGACGCTGGAACGGTTGCAGATCGGGCAAGTGACAGAATGAGTGTTATAGGTGGGAGCGTTCATAACTGTTTTTCTTGAGTAAAAAAAACTAACAAGTAATTGGTAGCCTGTGTTAACGCTTAAGGTATAGACCTTGAGAGGCACTTTTCCTTAATTCCTAGTTTACCGCTCCAATCGGGTCGATCGGAGCTCAATGCTTGGGAAAACCTTCAAATTGCCAATCCCGCAGCGAGTGCAAGTCTGGAGCACAGGTGAGATTATATTGCAAGGGAGTTACGGTTATTCTGTTGTCGCGAATAGCTTGTACGTCTGTAGGAATATCATGCGGCACCGCCGAATCGGCGATTTCTTCTACATCTTCTAACAATTCGCCAGCCAGCCAATAATAAGTTTTGCCGCGCGGATCAGTGCGCTTTTGAAATATGTCGAAATAGCGGCGAATGCCTTGACGGGCGATCGCAACTCCGGTAATTTCTGCTTGTGTGACTGCCGGTATGTTGACATTCAACAGCATCGGTTTGGCCATTGGCTGTTTTTCCAACTGTGCCAGCAAGGTGACAGCGAAATCCACCGCCGGCCCAAATTCCTGCGAAGTAAAGCTCGCGAGGCTGAAAGCAATGCTGGGAATACCTTCCATAATTCCTTCCATTGCTGCCGAAACCGTACCCGAACAGATGATATCCGTGCCTAAATTAGGCCCGTGGTTGATACCGGAAAGAACAAAATCCGGCGGTTTGTCAAGTAAAGCCCACAAAGCAAGTTTCACGCAGTCGGCGGGAGTACCCGAACAGGCCCAAGCTTGGACTCCGGGATCAAAAATAGATTCGACAATTTCGGCGCGGATGGGTTGGTGCAGGGTAAGGCCGTGGCCGGTAGCGGAGCGCTCTCTGTCGGGACAAACTACACTCACATCGTGGCCAGCGGCGGCGAGAGCGTTGGCGAGGCTGCGGATGCCTTGTGCAAAGATGCCGTCGTCGTTGCTAATTAAAAGTTTCATTGAAATTTTTATAGGCCTTATAACAATACTAAACTAGATTCAACTAGGGCGATCGCTCTAACATCGAATTACTTATTACAAATTATCCGTAACTGCCGAAAATCTAAAATCTAAAATCAACAAGCTGTAGAGCCAAAATTGCGCTAAACTCAACTTGGCCCAAAACTGCCATCAATCTAAAATCTAAAATCTAAAATCTAAAATCAAAATGACTGTCCAGCTAAGCGACATTGAAACTCAACTAGAAACCCTCGGTCAAGAGTCCAAAAGTGCGATCGCCACTGCCAATACCCTCGAACAACTCGAACAGTTGCGCCTCGGCTACCTCGGCAAAAAAGGCCAACTCTCTCAAATTTTAGGCATGATGGGCAAACTGTCGCCAGACCAGCGACCCAAAGTAGGTGCGATCGCCAATACAGTCAAAGAAGCCCTGCAAGCCGATTTAGAAGACAAGCGCGCCGCCCTCCAAACCGCCCAAATCCAAGCCAAATTAGCCTCAGAAACCATCGATGTCACCATGCCGGGGATTTTTCGCCCCCAAGGCCGCGTTCACCCATTAAACGCCGTCATAGACCGCGCTCTCGATATCTTTGTCGGCCTCGGCTACACCGTCGCCAACGGCCCGGAAATGGAAACAGATTATTACAACTTCGAGGCGCTGAACACACCGCCAGACCACCCAGCGCGGGATATGCAAGATACATTTTACCTACCAGGCGGCGACTTGCTGCGGACTCAGACATCATCAGTGCAAATTCGCTACATGGAACAGCACAAACCGCCGATTCGGATTGTCTCTCCCGGCCGCGTTTACCGCCGCGATACTGTCGATGCTACTCACGCGGCAGTTTTCCACCAAATTGAACTTTTAGCAATTGATGAAGGTCTGACATTTACGGACTTGAAAGGCACAATTAAAGAGTTTTTGCGGCAAATGTTCGGGCAAGATTTGCCGATTCGTTTCCGCACGAGTTACTTTCCGTTTACAGAACCTTCTGCTGAAGTTGATTTGCAGTGGAACGGCAAATGGCTGGAAGTTTTGGGCTGCGGAACCGTCGATCCTAATGTTCTTAAAGGAGTGGGTTTAGACCCAGAAAAATATACTGGGTTTGCGGCCGGTTTTGGTGTCGAGCGGTTCGCAATGGTACTTTATGAAATCGACGACATTCGCCGGGTTTATGCTAGCGACTTGCGCTTTTTGCGGCAATTTTAAAGCATGGTTTGGGGTCGCTTACACGAGCCGTCTAGAGAGCCTGGTCAATGTACATCAATCTTTCAGTTTCAACTAAACCCAAAGGAGTCCCGCGCTCTACCTGTACCCAGGTGAGCGTCGGGAGGAATTGGCGTGAGCGAAGA
>NZ_JAUBTT010000007.1:0-141454 GCF_036705125.1 Microcoleus sp. B7-D4 | reverse complement strand
AGAAGGAAGAAGGAAGAAGGAAGAAGGAAGAAGGAAGAAGGAAGAAGGAAGAAGGAAGAAGGAAGAAGGAAGAAGGATAGATGACTAATGACTACTGACTAATGACTAATGACTACTGACTACTGACTAATGACTACTGACTAATGACTACTAACTACTGACTAATGACTACTGACTACTGACTAATGACTACTGACTACTGACTAATGACTACTGACTACTGACTACTGACTAACAAAGGCAGCGTGACAATAAATGTAGTACCTTTGCCGATCGCACTTTCCACACTTATTGTACCGCCGTGCAGGTCAACTATGTGTTTGACAATGCAGAGTCCCAAACCCGATCCTTTAATCTTGCCTACATTAGCACCCCGTTCAAACTGCTGAAATAGTTTTTCTTGATATTCCGGTGTCATCCCAATTCCCTCATCTCGAACGCACAAAATTATTTGTTGGTTTTCGCAGCTTAATTCTAAACTTACCTTGCCGCCGTTTGGAGAATATTTAATGGCGTTTGAAAGCAAATTAGTCAGAAGGTGGTGCAGTAGTTTTGCATCGAGATTGGCGTGCAGCGGATTTGTGTGACTGCGGAAATCTACTAGGTGTTTGTCGGTGATAATAGGTTGCAGTTCTTCTAAAATAGAATTGCATAAATCCGTCGCATTAATCAAATTTGAATTTAAGGAAATTTTGCCTGATTCTGCTTTGCTAAGCATTAAAATATCTTCCAGCAACCCACTCATATTACTGACGGCTTTTTTAATGCGATCGACATTTTTATGGGTGGTTCCGGGGGGTGTATGCAAGTCGCCATCTTCTAGCATTTCAGCAGATAACTGTATGGTAGTTAAAGGAGTGTTTAAATCGTGGTAAGCCATTGAAATAAAGCGCGATCTATTTTCGCTTTTTTCTGCTGCTAACGCCATTATTTTTTTCAGATTAACTGCTTCTTGATGTTTGCTAAGTGCTATCTTGATAGTGGCGTGCATTTCTCTTTCTTTAAAAGGTTTGAGCAGGTAGCCATAAGAACCAGTATTTTCGGCTCGCTGCAAAGTTTCGTCGTCGGCATAGGCAGTTGTATAGATAATTGGTATATCTAATTCTTGATTAATTATTGCTGCTGTTTCTATGCCGTCAATGTCGCCTTTGATAACTATATCCATTAAAATTAAATCGGGTCTTAGTTCGCGGGCGCGCTGGATGGCATCCGCTCCTGAAGAAACGATATCGGCGATTTGATATCCCAATTTTTCTAATTTAGGGGATAAGTTTTTAGCAATTAACAGTTCGTCTTCGACAATCAAAATATTAATTGGTTTTTCGACCAAGCTCATATTGTTACAATCTTTGAAAGTAGTTTAACTCGTTGAATTTCAAGTGAAAAGATGTACCAAATTCTCTGGAGATTTCGATGGTTCCTTCTAACTGCTCGGTTAAAGTGCAGACAACTTGAAAGCCCATCGACTGAGTTTTCCGAAAATCTAAGTTTTCAGGAAAGCCAATGCCGTTGTCCTTAACTAAGAGGTTGATTTCTCGATCGCCCGTTTGATAGCATTCTACACTAATTGTACCAGTTGTGCCATCAGGAAAAGCGTGTTTCAGGGTATTTGAAACCAATTCATTGGCAATTAAACCGCAGGGAGTAGCGGTTTCAAGATTTAGGGAAATTGGCTCAGCTAATACCTGCAACTGAATTCGGTTGTTGCTAATATTGTAAGAGTGAAACAAGTTACTTACCAAATCTTCGAGATATTCGCCAAAATTAATTTGCGCCAGGTTAGTCGAACGGTACAGTTTTTCGTGAATCAGAGCCATAGAATAAAGGCGATTCTGACTTTCTTCAAACATTTTGCTTACTTGCGGGTCGGCAACTGTGTTCGATTGCAATTCTAACAGACTGGCAACTACGCAGAGGTTGTTTTTGACGCGGTGGTGAATTTCTTTAAGCAAAATTTCTTTTTCTTTGAGGGAGTTTTTCAAATTTGCTTCTGCTTGTTTGCGATCGCTCAGTTCAGCTTGCAGTTGCTGGTAAAGTAGAGATTGCTGAATGGCGATCGCCAATTGATTCACCAACTGCTGAAATAAATTAATTTCCCATTCTTTCCAATCACGAGGGCGATCGCATTGGTGGGCAATTAGCAATCCCCAAAGTTGGCTGTGCTGAAGAATCGGCACTACTAACTTTGCCCTAACTTGAATCTCTTTCATAAACTGGGCCACACAAGGTTTAAGGGAGGGCTCATCTAGTTCGGAGATCGCACAAATTCGCCCTCGTAAATAAAGCTGATAACTTTCAGCCGGAAAAGCCTCTTGGCCAAAACATCTATCCACAAGTTGGCTGCATCCTTCTGCCACGGCTTCAGCAATGACTCGGCCGCCGCTTTTGGGTAAAATTTGATAAACCAAAACTCGATCGGCTAATAATACTTGCTGGAGTTCGGCAACGGTAGTGTTGAGAATTTCCTCTAATTGCAAAGACTGGCGCACACGACGGGCGATCGCCTCTACAAGCCGTTCTTGCTCGAACTGCTGCCCCCTAGCGAGTTCGGCGTATTTAGAATTGCTGATATCAGCGGCATAACCAATAATTTCGATCGGAATACCCATGCTGTCAACCAATAGTTTTAGTTCCGTCCTTAGCCAGCGGTAAATTCCGTCTTGGTGTAGAAAACGGTACTCGCAAATGCAATTTCTTCCTTCACACAAACACGAAAAATTTACCATAAATTGTGGCCGATCTTCAGGGTGAATTCGGCTCGACCAAAACTTAGAATCAGCTAAGAATTGTTGGGGAGCGTAGCCAACGATTGTCTGAACGTTGTCGCTGATGTAAGTAGTACAAAATTCCCCGGTCGGTGCGGCGGTAAAAATTACCGCCGGATTAGAACCCAGTAAAAATTGCAGGCGTTCTTTTAACTGCTGAAATTCGATTTCTGCCCGCTTACGATAACTGATATCTTCGATCGCCCCCATGCTGTAGAGAGGAATGCCCTCGCGATCGCGGATCAGCGTCACCGTCAAGTTTGCCCACATCAGCTCGCCATTCTTCTTAATCAAGCGTTTTTCCCTTTGGAAGCGAGAAATATTGCCACACATCAACTGCTTGACTTCCTCTACATCTGCTTGTAAATCTTCTGGATGCGTGAGTTCACTAAAAGTCATGGTAGCCAACTCCGAATCGCTGTAGCCCAACATCTGGCGGTGAGCTTCATTCACTTTGATGGTGCGGTAGTCGCGCACGCTTGCCAAACCAAGCGCGATCGGAGCATCGTCAAATAAGTTGCGAAACTTTTCCTCGCTCTTTTGCAGTGCAGCTTCTGCCTGTTTGCGGGCGGTAATGTCTCTGGCGACCCACATCACCCGATCGAGCTCCAGCGGCGAAATACTGGCATCAAACCAAAACAACTTGCAGCCAATTTCCATGCTGTATTCAATTCTGTGGGTTTCCCCAGATGCCAATGTTTGGCGAATGTGGCCGAGGGCAAAATTAGCTTCCGCTTCTGGGAAGATTTCGGCGAGGGTTTTGCCGATCACTTCAGGAGCCGGTTTGTACAGCAGTTCGGGAGCCGTGGGGGCGATTTTGAGGTAGCGGCCGCTTGCGTCGAAAACCAGCACGATATCCGTCATGGCATTAAACAGCGCTACCAGTTCGGCTTCGGATTTTTGGAGTTTTTCTTCGGTCAATTTGCGATCGGTAATGTCGGTGTCAGTGCCAGTCAGGCGGCAGGCCTTGCCAGAAGCCGATCGGATCGCGCTGCCGCGGGCAAGTATCCAGCAGATGCTGCCGTCTTTACGCACCATCCGGTGTTCTACTTCATAAATTTCTGTCAAACCCTCTAGATAAGCATTTACTGCGTCGGCGACTGCAACTCGATCGTCGGGATGAACGTGAGATGCCCAATTTTCCATGCGGTTGGGAATCTCTGCGTCTTGATAGCCCAACAAAGCTTTCAAAGAGGGAGCAATGTAGATTTCATCGGTTTCCAAATTCCAGTCCCAAACCCCCACTTTGCCGGCCGATACTGCCATTTCGTACCATTGTGTCCGCTGCTGCACTCTCCGTTCTAACTCTGCATTGAGCTGCTGCAAAGCGATTTCTGCTTGTTTGCGATCCGTAACATCCCGGCCTGCTGCTTGATACTCGACGATTTGTCCGCTGTCGTTGAATATAGCCCGATCGATCCACTGGTGCCAGCGAATTTCCCCGCTCGGCAAAATTACTCGATGTTCGGAAGTAAAAATAGGCCGGTCGAGAGACACAGAAGTATATTTCTGTTGAAAAATTTCTCGGTCTGCTTCTGCGATCAGCCACATGAAGCATTTGCCGAGTAAGTCGAACTGCTGCAGGCCGAAATAACGGCAGTAAGCTTGATTGACAAAAGTTATTTTACCGTTGGGGAGGTAGCGGCAAATCAATTCGGTTTGGTCTTCCACAATCGCCCGGTAGCGCGCCTCGCTCTGCCGCAGGGCATTTTCGGCATTTTTGCGATCGCTGACTCGTTTTTCTAGTTCACAATTCCCGTCTAACAGTTCGCATTGTTCCTGGAGTTTTGCCACTTCTTGGTGCAGTGCCTCTATCCAGCTATACATTGCTGGGCGAATCCTTTTTTCGCTGACTAAACCTACGGGCTGACCCCGTTCATCCACAATTGGCAAGCAATCGATCGAGTATTGACAAAATAGCTTAAATGCGGTAAAAATATCTGTAAATTCTGATTCTTTTAAGACAATTAAATTCCGCGTCATTGCGTCGGCAACTTTCATGCCTTGCCATCCGTATTCGGCCGCGGCTAAGTTCAGCACATCTTCGGGGCTTAGCAGTCCGACTAGCTGATTTTCATCGACAACTAAGACGCAACTAATCGATGCTTTTACAGTTTCGTTTGAGTCGGGAAATGCAGGTGAATTAGGCAGTGGGCAAGGGTTGCTTGTCCGACGCATCAGGGCGATCGCATCCCCGATGGAAGTTGAGGGCGCAACCGTGGCAGGATGGCGATCGACAGATTCTAAAGGCGATCGTAAATTGGCCGACAAATTAGCAAGTTCCATTAGTATTGGTCAAAAAGTATTGCTAATTAACTTTAGCAACACTTTTAGTCATCAGCCAGATGACTGATGACTGATGACCTGCCTTATTTTCTGCCAATGAGCAGATAAGTTTTCATTGCCCCTTTGCCTTTAACTTGAATAGTTCCCCGCTCCTGAAATACATATTTGTGTTCTAATAACTTATAAGTAGTTTCGCTGACTTGAATCCGCCAAGGCAAACCGTGAGATTCCATGCGGGAAGCAATATTTACTGTGTCGCCCCACAAATCGTAAATAAACTTTTTGATGCCAATTACTCCGGCAACAACCGGGCCGCTGTGAATGCCGATGCGGATGCTAAAATATTTATTATGGCTAGCATTAAATCTGGCTATTTCTGCTTGCATATCTAGTGCCATTTGGGCGATCGCCTCTGCGTGGTCTGGCCTGGGTTCAGGCAGTCCTCCTACTGCCATGTATGCGTCGCCGATGGTCTTGATTTTCTCTAGGCCGTGCCGTTCGCACAAAAGGTCGAATCCTGAGAAAATCTTATTGAGGAGCTCCACGAGGTCGATCGGATTCATGAGGGCAGACAAAGGTGTAAACCCCACAATGTCTGCGAACAAAACAGTCACTTCAGGAAAGTATTCGGCAATAGTAGTTTCGTTTTGCTTGAGGCGTTCTGCTATTGCCTTGGGCAGGATATTTAACAGCAGCTTTTCGGATTTTTCTTGTTCTTCCCGCAGGGCATCTTCTGCTTGCTTGCGTTCCGTAATGTCGTGATAACTCCAGACTCTGCCGATAATTTTATCTCCCAGCCGCTGCGGTTCCGAATAGCGTTCAAAAAATCTGCCGTCTTGAAATTCCAACAAATCGTAACTTTCGGCTTCGGGCTGATCGTCAAGCGATTCTATTCTCTCTTGAAATGCTTGGGGGTCTTTGAGTTGGTTCAGGACAAAGGCGATCGTTGTGGCGTCGTCTCGCAGTGCCATCACTTCGTTAGGTATGCCCCACATTTCCACAAATTCTCGATTGAAAGTGACTATTTTTCCGCTCCTGTCAGTAGCTAAAATACCATCAGCAGTAGAATCAAAAGTTGCTTGCAGCAGGGACACAGATTTTGCCAGGGCGTCTTCTGTCATTTTTCGAGCAGTAATGTCTCGCAAAATAGCGCGAATCGCTACTAGCGAACCATCCGCAAACTTACAGCTTATGCTGCCTTCCAGCAAAATTTGTTCGTGATATTTAGTGATAAATATTACTTCAATCGATTCTGGATACAAGGTATTTTCATTTACCGTTTTTTGGGTAAAAGCTTGATAGAATATATCCAGAGACTCTTGGGAACTGTTGGGATGAATAATATCAAAAACAGTCATTTGAGCAATTTCGGCTTCGGTGTAGCCCAGAGTTTGCCGCCAAGCCCGATTTACATACAAAAAATGACCGTCCGCTCCTATACTTTGAATTAAGTCAGTAGCATTTTCAAATAAGTCTCGCAGTTGTTCTTCGCTTTCCCGCAAAGCTATTTCCGCTTGCTTGCGCTTGATAAATTGACCGATTTGGCTACCGATTGTCGCCATTGTCTGGAGCAATTCTTCATCAAAACACTGCACTTCGCGGCTGAAAAAAGTCATCACACCCAACACATATTTTGCAGAATTATCCTGATCGTAGTCGCCCACAATTGGGAAACCAAAAGCTCCGTGCAGTCCTTCTTCGGCCGCAAGTTCTCGGCGCAGACAACAGTCGCTTTTTGTGACATCTGCAATCCACTGAGCTGAACCGCTAGCCCAAACGAAACCCGGCAATCCTTCGCCAAACGCACAAGTCATTTGTTCGGTAAATTCGGCAAATTTGGGGATAGAAACTGAGCGTTTTGTCCAACTGGCGACGCACCGAAGCAAATTGGGGTCGGAAACCGCAGTTATTCTCTTAGTTTCTGACAGCAGTTTTTCCCCGGATTCTGGCATCCAAAGTTCGACGGTATCCCATCCCAAGCTGTCACAAATTACGGGGAGAATTGCTGCTATAGCTTTTTTGATTGTTTCGGATGCCGACAGGATGCGAGTGGCGACGTACTGAGTTATTTGTCGCTTGCGGGCGCGCTGTCTATCTGTGACATCGCGGCCGATGTACACGAAATCTTGAACGGCAGGCAAAGGGCCAGAAATGCCTTTAATGTCAGTCGAAATCGCCGTACAGGAAAACGAAACTGTGAGCTTTTCTCCGGTTTTTGCCGTGCAAATTACTTCGACGTGAGTTTGCAATTGTTGAGACTCCTCTTGGCTGACTGCTTGCAAAGAGGAGCCAAAAGCAGCAATAGCGTCTATTTGCTGCCCTACTAATTCTGATTCGCTGTAACCGAACAAATCTTGAGCAGCTTGATTGATTTTTTTAATTTTTCCCGATGCTGTTGTTACCAACAAAACTTCCGCCATTGAAGTAATAATTTTTTCAACATAATTATTAGTAGCAGCTAAGGTACTCAATAAAATATCCATTTCATTGGTAGCTTGGACGAGAGTTTGTTCTAAAGCCATCCTGTCGGTTACGTCTTGAAAAAATATAATTAATCTCTGATAATTCTCGTCATTGGTGAACTCCACGATATACATATCAAAATAAAGCCGCGAACCATTTTCTAATAGTCGCGTCATCGCTTTTAATTCAAAATTTGGCAAACGTTTTTCAAAAATATCGATTAAAATTTCTTCAGTTCCCACCAATTCTGGAAAGGGAATGCGAACATCGTTGCCGGCGACTACTTCGTCGGGACAGTCGGCAAACCGCTGCACTTGCAGAGAGATTTCTTGGATTAAAAAGTCTTGATCCAGTGCTAGGTACTCCAAGTGGTGCGGAACTAACAGTTTTTTTAACAAGGTTTTCATGTGAGATTCTTAGTAGTGAATGCGCCCTGTGTATCGAATTATCGAAAATCAATCTATAGCGGTTCTCCATCTTGGTGAGGTATGCCCACGGAGGCCTATGCCCTATGCCCAGGGAGGCCTATGCCCTATGCCCGCGAGAGCACCTCATGTTACTGAGAAAGGCTATATTTATCTCTGTTTCTCAAAGGGAATTCTGACTATAAAGGTAGTGCCTAACCCTATCTCGCTGGAAAATTCGATTTGACCTCCGTGCAAATCTACACACTGCTTGACTATGGATAAACCCAGTCCTGTACCGGGTATTTTTCCGACATTTTTCGCTCGATAATAAGATTCAAAGAGTTGTTCCTGGTCTTCGAGAGGAATGCCAATGCCTGCATCTTTAATTTTAAATATAGCTTCTTCATTATTCTGACAATTTAATTCAAAATAAATATTGCTGTCGAGGGGCGAATATTTGACAGCATTTGACAGCAAATTTGTCAATATGTGCCGCAGCAATTTTGGATCTAGTGCGGGCAACTGTTGCGTTTCCTGCGAGTCGCTATCATCTTTTTTCGCTGGCGTAACTAATTCTTGATAAATAAAGTTAATTGTATGATTTTTTCCATAACTAATTGTAATTGATTCTACTAACTCGCTGCAAAATTGTTTTAAGTCAACTGGTGCGGGATAGAATTCGAGTTTTCCTGCTTCGGCGCTGCTGAGCAACCGCACGTCATCTAATAGCTGAGCCATGTGTTTAGATGCGGATTTAACGTGTGCGAGGTATTCTTGTTTTTCCTCGTGGGTGATTTCGTCGCCGTAGTCTTGGAGGATTTTAGTAGCAAATAATATTGTATTTAAAGGATTGCCAAATTCGTGAGCAATCATCGAGAAAAAACGAGATTTTACCTGTCTGAGTTCTTGCTCTTTTGCCAAAGAGCGGCGAATTTCTATTTCTTGTTGTTTGCGTTCTGTGATGTCCCTGCCTATATAAATTAAATCGTAAAGTCCCTCTAATTCTGTCTGAATTGCCGAACAGGAAAATTCTACCCAAATTTCTTCTCCTGCTTTAGTAGTGCAGACTATTTCTAGTTCTCTACGCAGCTCTTTATGAGACAAAATATAGCGGTGGCGAGCTTGGGAGATTAAGGTTTCTTCTAGTAATATTAAAGACAGGGGCTGACCGATTAATTCTGCTTCGCTATACCCAAATAACCATTGGGACGATTGATTGATTCTTTTGATATTTCCTAATGTTGTTGTCACCAACAAAGCATCGCCCATCGAACGAATAACTTTATCTATATAATCTTTAGAAGCGGCTAAGGCACTAACCAAAAGATTAGCTTCATTCGCCCTCTGAATCAAGGATTGCTTCATTACCATCTTTTCGGTGGTATCTTCAATCAAAATTAGCAATTTACTTGGCACATATTCTTGTTCTTCTTCATATTTGATAGCCAACATATCAAAGTATAAAGGGCGGTTCGGGTCGGCAAACCGAGCGATACCTTTGATTTCAAAACCAGGGAGCCGTCCCATAATGATAGACATGAGGATATTTTCAATGCCAATCAGTTCGGGAAAACTCAGGCGAGCATCTGCACCTGGTATCGCGTCGCCCGGAGTATCGGCATAATTCTGCACTTCGGCGGAGGTTTCCTGAATGATGAAATGGTGATTTACTAGAAAATACTGTGTTTGTCGCGGGCCTAACAGCTTTCTTAACAGGGGGTTCATACTTGTTCTACCATTGTGTAAGCTAGTTTGTAGAAAATTTCGTCAACGTCTTTGCCGGTTTTAGCAGATGTCGTGCAAACTGCTATTACTTTGTCTTGACCTATCGCATGGGACATTTCCACTAGCAGCGCCAATTTTTCCTCGTCAATTAAGTCTACTTTGTTCAAAGCGACGATAATTGACCCTTTAGGATTGACGGAAGAATAAAGCTGAATGTGTTCGGAGATTCGCTCAACTGTTTCGGAGCGGCTGACATCGGCAACGATTAAAGCGCCACTAGCTCCCTGCAAGTAAGTCGGTGCTATTCCTTTGAATTTTGTATGCCCTTCTAAGTCCCAAATCAGCAACTGTGCAGTCACGTTTTCCCGCTGTTTTACGTTTTCTAATTCTACGTTTTTGCGAGAAATTTTTACTCCCACGGTGGAGAGGTATTGGTCGGTGAATTGCCGATCGACAAAACGGCGGATCAGGCTGGTTTTGCCCACGCCAAAATCGCCGATCATACACATTTTTTTAGATATAGTAACTGACATAATTATTTACTGTTTATGGTGTTAGTTATTGGTTCAAATACCACGCATCTGCTTAAAAGTCGTGGTTGATTGGGCTCCACGTCGGCAGGAGGATGGGGGATGCCAACCGTTTGGAGGCGCTTTGGGTCAGCACCCTGCCGCACTAAAGCATCTCGCACTGCTGCGGCACGCCTCAGCGACAACTGTTGATTTGTAGAAATTTCCCCAGTTCGATCGCTGTGTCCAATTATCTTAATCTGTTTTTGAGGATATTGATCCATAAACTTTTTGACACTGGCGATGATTTCTCCATGTGTAGAGTCTAATATTGCCGTTCCTTGCTGGAAGTAGATGCGGGTTGTAATTTTCAGCGGATCTAATTTAACTGTGCTAATCACCGATTGAACACCGGGTATTTGCTTCAGGGACTGAGCTATTTTCTGTGCGTCTGCACCGTCTCTAACGGTACCCTCTACAGTCACTTTACGATCGCCATACCGCGTAGAAATAGAAAGGCCCTCTTTCTGATTCAAAACAGCGGTAATCCGCTGCACCTCCGCCGCCGTCAAAACTGGATCTGGGGGGACATCTACAGCTACAATTCTATTATCTAATTGCAATTTTGGTGCAGTAGATGCGGCTATTTTTTCGGCTTGTGCCCGCAATTCTTGATTTGGCAACTTTCCGGTTAGCTTTAAAGTTTTGCCCTCAACTGCAACATCTAAGCGGTAAACTGCTAATTCGGGAGTCGAGGCTAAAGCTGCGATGGCATTTGCTTCGAGGCGACGCTCAACGCTGCTGCGGTACTGATAAATTCCCCAAGGTACTAAGATTAAGCTCAAGGCGGCTAAACTGATAGCGGCTAGGGCGATCGGGGGTTTTGTTGATTTTTCCGTTTGTAGCGGATCGAATAAACTTTTTATGTACGGGTGCAGCGACTCCGGTATAGTACCGGGGTCGCCGTTAAACTCGTGAATTACTTTAGCATAATTAAGGATGAGATTAGTAACGGTTTGTCGTATTTTTTTGATGAATAAGTGGGGCGGTTCTCCTTTAATCACGACGGCCATGTAGCAATATCCCGCTACTTCTAGGATAATTTTTGAGTCGCCGTATTCAATTTGATTGAGTTCGGAAGATTCTCCCGGCTGCACGATGCACTCGTTAACAAAGCTGCGAATAGCTGTGAGCATTCCGGCTACCATTTCTGATTCTAACTGGTAGCTTTCTGAGTTTTGAACTTCGGAAATAATCAAGCCTGATGCTTTATGAATTAAGAATGCTGCTTGGACGGTAAAGGGTATTGATTCTTTGAGGATTAATTCAGCTTCGGAGACTCCTTGTACTTGGGAGCGAATTTTTCTTTTGAATCCTTCGACGCTGATGGCATTTGACACTTTTTCATTGATTGTCTTGATAGCTTCTGCCATGTATCGGGAAATTGTACTGCCAATTACGGGATAGAGCGCATCCACCATAGAGTCGCGTTCGAGTCTTATTTGGGCTGTAATCGCTTTGCCCATTTCCGGCGCGAGGGCTTGAGCGATCGACTCTTGGTCAAGGCGAATTTGCTCTTTAATTGCCAGACCAATTTCTGGGGCGATCGCCTTAGCAATATCCGCTGGCGAATTCACTATTTGTTGAGCCAGTGCGTCGGGAAGTAACTCAGCTATTGCCGCACTCATTGCCGACTTGTTTTCCTGAGTTTTTGCCCTAATCACTTCGTCAATAATGGGCACGATCGCCTTAACAACTTCTTCCCTGGAATCGGCCACTTTGCGGCTGAGAATTTCTGCGATCCAAGGCAGCATCAACTCAATCAACTCTTGGGGCTCGTAGATTTGGTGCTCCAATTTTCCTAATTTATCGTCGATTGTGGCCATCAGGTGGCGCACCCCCGGCAAATCGTTTTCTGCCAGCAGATTTTTGACTTGCTCGATATCCGACATTTTTGAGCCGAACATCAGATTTTGCAGCCTTTCCATCGCGGTGTCGGCTTCATTTAAATCCTGTTTAATTTGACCTAATATTTCTGCTGGCTGTTCTCGTAAGTTTGGGATTTCTAGATCCGAAGCCACTGCAGCATCTAAATATCCCTTTTCTGGTGGCTTTGAGACTGTGGAAACTATGGGATTATCGGGAATTTCCGATGGTTTTGACTCGGTTTCGGGAGCGGAAAAATCCTGTAAATGCCGATCGAACTTGTGGGATTTTTGAGCCTGTACGTACTGTAGAGAATCTTTCATTGTCAAGTTAGACAATTCTTCGACAGGCTGTGATTCCTCCTCCAAATCCGTCTGCGCGATCGCGGAAACATCTATAGTTTTAGCTGAGGAATAGTCTTTTTCCAGTTCTGAAGTGTTGAGTTTGTGAGTAGCCCACAGCAAACTTTTGAACTCGTCTGCAACAGGCGGCGTATCGCCAGACTCCGGTTGGCCAGATCCAGTTTCGGGTACACTCGCTGCAACTTCCTCTGGCGCTTGCTCAGAAATACCTAACAAATCCATCAACCCGCCGAGGGCCCCAGCTTGATTATTGTCGCCACTGCTGTCACTTTCTGGCTCTGCATTTTGCTGGTTGGAACAAGCAAAAATTTTGAGATCGGCTAACAGATTCAGCAAGGGTTCTAGCTGGGTTGCCGCATCGGCAGCAGACTCATCAGGTTGAGAAACAAAACCCTCTAACTCGTTTTCGTCAGCCGGATTTTCTTTCGGTAAAGCCATGCGTTATTATCCGTTATGGTGGCGCTCCGGCAACAGAAATTCGGTATTTAACTTATTATCCGCAACGCCTTTAAGTTCGGGTACAAATTCTGTTCCTTTGAGCCTCATGCCGAGTTCAAACAGAATTTCTGCCATGTCGTCTCTCGAAACTTTAACATCTCTGAGCATAGAAAAGCGACGATCGAGCTCTTCAAAAACCTGTGTTTTCAAAGTGCGGGTTTCTTCAGATAGTCGCTCTCTGGTTTGGGAGAGTTCGTCGCGAAGCGAACTGGTTTGATTGTCTATAGCCTCGTCGAGGGCTTCCACGCTGCTGGAGAATTTGCGGTTAATGCGATCGACTTGCTGACGGATATCGGCGCTTTCTTCTTGGGTGTTTGAGGTGAGCGATTTAACTTTCTTTTCTAACGAATCAACTGCAGCCCTCATTTCTCCTGAAAGAACTGTTCTTACTTGTTCGATGCGAGTTTGCATATCTTGCTGCATCATCGACAAGTCGGAATCTATTTTATCGAAGCGATTGTCGTATTCTCTAAGCTGCGCTCCAAAAATGATATCGCGGATCTGGTCGATATTTCCCAGCCGTTCGCGCATTTCTTCTTTAGTTATTTCGGGCATACTTTTACCTGGAATCTCTGGACATTGTGAGTTTAAGAACTGTGCTAGTGATTTACTACCGTTGTGGGTGGCACTAGCTTTTTTGAGTGGGCGGGCTTTTATTGTTTGAACTCTAACCCCTGCGTCGGGGATGGGATTTTTTAGAGTTTTGACTCTAAATATCCTGAGATTCAAATTTTTGAGCCTGGTCTTGTCACCAAAAATGGCGGTTGGCTATCCTTGGCTTGCAGCAAGCTAATAGAAGCGTAGATTTTGCTGCGATACAGCACAGCGGGGAAGGTTTTAAGGTCTTGAGTGACATCCTCAATGATATCTCATCTTGACAGTGGCTCCTATCACTGCGCTGGAGTCCCGGCAAAAAGCGGGTGGGCTTGCTCCACGTCCCCTTATATATAATATAACTCAAAAGCTGCACAGATCGCTCGCCGATCGCCTCACAGGGAAGTTTTCTTTCAGCAGAAACCACTTATACAGCCGAACTCGGCCCCTCTGTGCTCCTGGAAGCCCAGGGCTGTTTCGGGGCAACCACGGGGAGTAGGGGTCGGATTGCCCTTACGGAAAACGATGATTTTGACTCTTGTAGTGCTAAGAGTGCCTACCCTCCCCATCCACGATTTGCGCTCGTGTTTCAGAGATTGGGGCAGCCACGGGGGGCTGCCCCTACAAGAGAATGAAACCGCCCTGCCTGGAAGCCTCTTCTCCTGCGAGGCCCTCTAAAAATTCATAGGGCCCGATCGACAGCGACCAGACCCAATAATATGAGAACTTTGTTTTTTCTAACAAACGAGATGTGTTTCCGGTTGAGAACTGTTACTTACTAGGGTTTACAACTTATGCAGCTTTACTTTTAATCCGCAACCACAATAAGTCTGACTCGACTGCGGTTTGGCTTGACTGCTCGATCGGCAGTTCGCCACTATTCCAAGTTGTGTTCGGTTAATTTCTGCTGCGCCTGGGAATCTAGACCGGAGACACCATGTCTATATCCTCGAATTTTCTTTCTAAATATAGCGACCTCCTTTCTCTTTCTGTCCCGGTGTCTATTATTAAGTTAGCATGAGCTTTGCGAGGAGTAAAGCACAATTTGCAAAACTTGATAGGTCTTTACATTACTAAGTATAATGATATAAATATCCACATAGATGTAAGTTCTATTATTGCTACATCTTTACATACTTAACAGTTCTTGTCATGTCTATTTCTCCTAAGTTTCTCAGTGGCAGCCAAATCCGCCAAACCTTCCTCGACTTTTATGCTCAGCGGGGACATAAGATATTGCCGAGTGCTTCTTTGGTTCCCGAAGATCCGACGGTGTTGCTGACGATCGCCGGAATGCTACAATTCAAGCCGATATTTCTTGGACAGCGCACCGCCGAATCACCGCGCGCCACGACTTCTCAAAAGTGCATCCGCACCAACGACATCGAAAACGTCGGCCGCACCGCCCGCCACCACACGTTTTTTGAAATGTTGGGTAATTTCAGTTTCGGGGATTATTTCAAGAAACAGGCGATCGCCTGGGCGTGGGAACTTTCCACGGAAGTTTTCGGTTTACCAGCGTCCAATTTGGTTGTTAGTGTTTTCCGTGAAGATGACGAAGCTTTTGCAATTTGGCGCGATGAAATTGGCATTCCGGGCGATCGGATTCAGCGCATGGGAGAAGATGACAATTTCTGGCAATCCGGCCCGACTGGCCCCTGCGGCCCGTGTTCCGAGATTTACTATGATTTTCACCCAGAAAGAGGCGACAATATTGACCTCGAAGATGATAGCAGGTTTATCGAATTCTACAACCTGGTTTTCATGCAGTACAATAAAGATGCAGAGGGCAATTTAACACCGCTGCAAAATCAAAATATTGATACTGGCATGGGACTGGAACGGATGGCGCAAATCCTCCAGAAAGTCCCCAATAATTACGAAACAGATTTGATTTTTCCGATCATTCAATCGGCGGCGGAAATTGCCGGGATTGATTACCACAATAGCGATGAAAAAGTCAAGGTTTCGCTGAAAGTAATTGGCGATCACATTCGGGCTGTGGTGCACATGATTGCGGACGAAATTCGCGCGTCGAATGTTGGTCGGGGTTACATTTTGCGGCGGTTGATTCGCCGGGTGGTGCGCCACGGGCGACTGATTGGAATTCAGGGCGAATTTACGGTGCGGGTGGCCGAAAGTGCGATCGCCCTTTCGGAAGCAGCTTATCCGAACGTGCGGCTGCGGGAAGCTCAAATTAAGGCGGAATTGGCAAGGGAAGAGGCGCAGTTTCTCAAGACTTTGGAACGCGGAGAGAAGCTGCTGGAGGAAATTGTCGATCGCACAAAACAGCAAACCAACCAACAAATCAGCGGTCAAGATGCTTTCACTCTTTACGATACCTACGGTTTCCCCTTAGAACTGACTCAAGAAATTGCTGAGGAACAGGGAATTTCTGTGGATTTGGACGGCTTTGAAGCGGCGATGGAGGAACAGCAAACTCGCGCTAAAAATGCTCGCCAAACAATCGATTTGACGGTGCAGGGTTCTTTGGATAAGTTGGCTGAAACAATCCAGGGAACTGAGTTTGTCGGTTATGCTGAATTGTCGAGTTTAGCTGAGGTGGAAGTTATCTTAGTTGACGGCAAATCTGTGGAGGAAGCAGCGGCTGGTACTGAGGTACAAGTTGTTTTGAACCAAACGCCGTTTTATGCTGAATCCGGCGGACAAATTGGGGATAAAGGTTATTTGAAAAGCGGAGATAATGGTGATGGTTTGTTAGTAAGAGTTGATGATGTGAAGAAGGAATCGGATTTCTTCGTGCATTTCGGCTTTGTGGAACGGGGAAGCCTGAGAGTTGGCGATAGTATTACTGCGAAGATTGACAATAGCGGTCGCCGCCGAATTCAGGCTAACCACACAGCAACTCACTTATTACAATCAGCTTTGCGGAAAATTGTGGATGATTCGATTTCGCAAGCTGGTTCGCTGGTATCGTCTGAGAGATTGCGATTTGATTTCAATTCTCCGCGCGCTGTCACAGCAGAAGAGTTGCAGAAAATTGAGGATTTAGTTAATAGTTGGATTGCTGAGGCGCACGCTGCTGAGGTTGCAGAAATGCCGATCGCCCTTGCGAGAGAAAAAGGCGCGACTGCGATGTTTGGCGAGAAGTACGGCGATGTGGTGCGGGTTATCGATTTTCCCGGCGTTTCGATGGAATTGTGCGGCGGAACTCACGTCAGCAATACCGCAGAAATCGGGCTGTTTAAGATTGTTTCGGAAGCGGGGGTAGCGGCGGGAACTCGCAGGATTGAAGCGGTTTCCGGTCAAGCTGTTTTGGACTATTTGAACGTGCGCGATAAGGTGGTGCGTGATTTGGGCGATCGATTTAAGGCGAAGCCTGAAGAATTGCCGAACCGAATTACTAATTTGCAGAATGAGTTGAAGGATACTCAGAAACATTTGGCTGCTGTGAAGTCGGAATTGGCGATCGCGAAATCCGACCAGTTGCTGAGTGCGGCTGAGGATGTCGCCGAATTCAAAATCATTGTAGCTCAATTGGGAGATGTGGATACGGAAGCGCTGAAAACTGCGGCGGAAAGATTGCAGCAAAAGTTAGGAAATGCTGCGGTTGTTTTGGCATCAATTCCTGAACCGGACAAGGTAAGTTTGGTGGCTGCTTTTAGTCCTGAAGTTAATAAGAAAGGATTGCAAGCTGGCAAGTTTATCGGGGGAATTGCTCAAATTTGCGGCGGAAAAGGCGGCGGGCGGCCTAATTTGGCGCAAGCTGGGGGACGCGATGCAAGTAAGTTGCAGGAAGCGTTGGAAAGTGCTCGCAATTTGTTAGTTGAAGGGTTGGGGTAATTACTCGGATCAGGTGATTTCGGGGAAACTGTAGGGGCGGGTTTTACCAACCATAATTGCCAATTATAGACAATCTGATAAACCCGCCCCCACCCAACCATAAATCACAATGTACATGGTGCCCGTAGGGGCGGGTTTCACCAACCATAATTGCCAATTATCGACAATCTCGAAAACCCGCCCCACCCAACGAAAAATACCAACCTACATTTTCCGATGCGATGCAAATTCCAGGTTGATGTGGGTTATCGGTGGTGGGGGGCGGGTTTATCTAGATTGTTGGTATTCCTTAGATATTGTTGGTGGAACCCGCCCCTACAAAATCTGGGTAAAGGTATTGTGCAAAAATCCCTGGTTTTTCCCGCGCAAAAAATGTACAATATCCCAAACATGGGTAGTGCAATGAAAAGCAAAAAACAAACCTATTTCGACCTGATCGAATCCCTGATCAACTCCCCAAGGGACGAACAAATCGCTATCCTGCAAAACAATCTCGAACTAATCGACGATAACTTCACCTCAGTTTTGCGCGATTGGGCTACTCAAACTCTGGCAGAAATGGAGTTTCGCCAAGCTACAAACATTACTATTAATATTCTTAACTTCAGTGACTTGATTCAAGAGTTTCCGCTGGGAAGCAAAAGCAGCAATATGGAAATTGCCATTGCAGGCTACGAGGTGGGGCTGCAAATTTTTAAGCGAAATTTTTCGGCCGAATTTTGGGCAGCTATTCAAAATAATCTGGCAAATGCTTACAGTGACAGAATCAAAGGAGAACCGGGTGAGAATATCGAAAAGGCGATCGCATTTTATGAAGCAGCCTTAGAAATTTACACCCGCCCTGCTTTCCCGGAACAATGGGCGATGATTCAAAATAATTTGGCAACTGCTTACAGTAACAGAATTAAAGGAGAACGGGGTGAGAATATCGAACAGGCGATTGCATTTTATGAAGCAGCTAGTGAAGTTCGTACCCGCCATGCTTCCCCGGAACAATGGGCTGGTACTCAAATTTGTTTGGGAGTTGCTTACAGTTACAGGATCAAAGGAGAACGGGGTAAGAATATCGAAAAGACGATCGCATATTATGAAGCAGCTAGTGAAGTTTACACCCGCAAAGCTTTCCCGCAACAATGGGCGATGACTCAAAATAATTTGGCCAATGCTTACAGTGACGGAATCAAAGGAGAACGGGGTGAGAATATCGAAAAGGCGATCACATTTTATGAAGCTGCTTTACAAGTTTACACCCGCGATGCTTTTTCCCAACAATGGGCGATGACTCAACATAATTTGGCAAGTGCTTACAGTGAGAGAATCAAAGGAGAACGGGGTGAGAATATCGAAAGGGCGATCGCATTTTATGAAGCAGCTAGTGAAGTTCGTACCCGCCCTGCTTCCCCGAAACAATGGGCGATGACTCAAAATAATTTGGCAACTGCTTACTATAGCAGAATCAAAGGAGAACGGGGTGAGAATATCGAAAAGGCGATCCAACTTTTTCAAGCAGCTTTAGAAGTTTATACTCCCACCGGTTTGCCAATTGACTGTCTGCAAACAGGGCGAAATCTAGGCTATTTAGGATTTGCAGAAAGTTTGTGGGAAATAGCCATTTTCGGCTACGAAAAAGCCATCGAAGCAGTCGAACAAAGCCGCGAGTGGATTGCCTCCGAAAACCGCAAACGAGAAATCATCGAAGAGAACCTCAACGTCTACGAAAAAATGATGCAATCCTGCATCAATCACCAACAATATGACAAAGCCCTGCAAACAATCGAACGCAGCAAATCCCGCTACCTAGTCGAACTCTTCACCAACAGCGAAATCTACCCCAAAACAGCCACCGAAACCGAGAAACAGCAACTCCAAAACCTGCGCCGCCAAATCGCCGCCTCCCAACAATTCCTAGAAACAGAAACCCCATCTCCTCCCCCTCTTTCCCCCCCCCGTTGTAGGGGCGGTGCCCCCGTGCCCGCCCTCTCCCTCACAACGCACAACCCAAACCCGCAGCCTCAGCCCCGAATATTTCCAACAACAAAAAGCCAAATTAGAAACAACCTTGCAGCAACTAACACAACTGCTAGAACAAATAAAACAGCGAGAACCAGAATTCTCCCTAACTCAAAAAGTCGAACCCATCGACATCACCAAATTCCAACAAACCTTAGACACCGAAACAGCAATCATAGAATGGTACATCGGCAATTCTAACTCCCTAGAGGGCGGGCACGGGGGCACCGCCCCTACGGGTGGTGTCGCCTTCATCATCACCCGCGACAGCATAAAACCAGTCACATATACCACAACCGAAATAGGCGAATTAGAAACCTGGAAAAACAACTATCTCGACGAATACCGCAACAAAAACACCAACAAAACCTGGCAAAACACCCTATCCCAAAAACTCCAAAAACTCTCAGAAATCCTGCGACTAAACGAGATAATCGCCCACATCCCCCCCAACAGCAAACGACTAATCCTAGTACCCCACCGCTACCTGCACCTATTCCCCCTCCACGCCCTACAATTCACCTCAGAGGGCGGGCACGGGGGCACCGCCCCTACGAGGTACTTGTTAGACTGCTTCCCCGCAGGCGTGAAATACAGCCCCAGCTTGCAACTACTGGAACTCGTAAAAAATCGCATCACCACCAGAAACTTCCCCCCACCAAATCAGCAACAACTATTTGCCCTCCAGAATCCCACCGAAGATTTATTCAACGCCGACATGGAAGTAGAAACCATCAAAACCCGATTCAATCCCCATCAAATTTTACTCAAAAAACAAGCCACAAAAACCGCCCTCAACGAAAACCGAGAAAACCTCTCAAACGCCAACTACCTGCACTTTTCCTGTCACGGCGTATTCAACTTTGACTATCCGCTGCTGTCATCCCTAGTCTTAGCCGATTCCCTGGAACCATTACCCCCCAAATCCGTAGGGGCGGTGCCCCCGTGCCCGCCCGAACCCCCGCCCCCAGAGTCAAATCAGCCCGCTAAAAAACAGCGCTATGTCACCCTACGCAGCGGCAGAAAAGCCATCCCAGAAAAATGCCTCACCCTGCGAGAAATCTTTGCCGAATTGCAGTTACCGCAGTGCAGTCTCGTCACACTTTCCGCCTGCGAAACCGGGTTAACCACCTCAACCGCAATGACGGATGAATACATTGGTTTACCCAGCGGTTTTTTGTATGCGGGTAGCATGAATGTTGTCAGCAGTCTCTGGGCTGTCGATGATTTTGCTACGGCAATTTTGATGATAAAATTTTATCAAGAATTGCCGGATGCAGATTCAGTAGCCCTCGCTTTGAATGCGGCACAAAACTGGATGCGCGGGGTGAGTATGGAGGATTTTCGAGTTTGGGTAGGATTGTTAAATTTAGATGAAAAATCGAGCGAAAGTGTGGAATTATGGTTAGTGTGTTCGAGTGAGAAACAGCCGTTCCGCGACCCGAAATATTGGGCGGCTTTCTGTGCAACGGGATATTAAGTTAGGTGTGCAAACATAATTTTGTAGGGGCGGGTTCACCAACAATATATAACGATGACCAACCATCTAAATAAACCCGCCCCACCCCACAGACAACCTGCACCAACCCAAAATTTGCATCAAATGTTAAAATGTAAATTGTAATTGTTCGTTGGGTAGGGGCGGGTTTTCGAGATTGTTTGTTTCAGGCAATTATGGTTGGTGAACCCGCCCCTACGAATCTATTGTGTTTAATTACCGGAGGAATTACAATGGAACCTGACAAAATTATCAATGCTTTTCTCCAATGGCTGCATGAAAATCCGAGTATTTTCATGCCGACAGCATGGCAAGATTTACTCGAATTAAAAACAGAAATGGGAGAATTCGCAGACGATCAATTGTTTCCTATTGCTATGGCTATCAGCAAGTGGTGCGCCCGTCATCAATTGGGAGAGGAATTAAAAATTGCTGCCGCCAAAAACAAAAAAGATTTCGAGGATGCGGGCGAACCCACCCCAAGTACAACACCGCCGCTAACCAATATCACTCAAACTCTGCGTACCAGCATTGAAGATAGCTACAAAAAGCTTCAAGAAATCGCAGCAAATAATCAATCAGATACCAGCAATGACTCCAACTAGCAAAATCTATGCCCCCAACGTTTATTTATTTGCCTTTCACCTCTGCAACGCCATAGAATCAGAGTGGAATTCCCCTGTGGAATCCGCCAGTTTGTGGCAGAAGTGCGATGAGATTTTGCAAACTAAATTAGCAGTCAGTACAAAATTTAATGACAGCTATTTGCACAAAAAAGAGGAACCTGTCGGCTTCCGAGTTAACCTGATTAATAAACAAGTTGTTGGCAACCGCAAGTCTCTACCCTTTGATAAGGAGATTTCGGTTGAAAATCAGCAAATTCCTGTCAAGGGTTTTGCCCAACCGCTGCGAATTGATGACAGCTATGCCCTGGGTTTAAAAATTTTTGTCCCTGAAAAAGTTAACGGCATTAAAACACCTGCTGTCGATGTTAGCATCTTCAAGGAATTTAATCCCGATAACTGCTTGCTGCCGGATTTCGTGCAGAGTTATTTCGGGCAAACTCTGCTGCTTACAGCTTGGCTGAGTGTCGAACAAAATCAAGCGGCGCGGGCAGATTCGCAGTTTCTCCAAGCTTTAGGCAAACAGTGTCTCGAAAAGTTGATTTCTGGTCAAAATCAGCCGGATTTTTACCGTAAAGGCGAGTTATTCGGCAGTCCGATTTTGGAGTACGGCAATCCGAATCAGCCCGATAGTTACTGTCACATTATTATCTGGTTTTTCAACAGCCCGACAACTGATGAAATCTGGGATGAGACGCGGTACAGCGATTTTATGGATTTGTTTCTGTACCGAAATAAAATTATTCGCGCTTATCACGACAGCCGCAAGCTTTACGCCGTGACTCGCGAGGAATACAAGCAAATTGAACAGGATATTGACAAGACTTTTAAGTATTTGCAGCGAGATCAACCTCAGCAGAGGCAATCGAAAGGTGCGGGTTTAAAGGAGGAAGAATTAAAATATCTGGAAACTCAGATGATTGAGATGCCGCCTCGGGCTGTGAAGTATGCCCGAATGCTGATTGATTTGGAATTTCGCCAAAATACGATCGCAATTAATGCCCAAAATTACCAGGATAAATTAAATCAAATAAGTCTTGACATCAAAGCAGCTAAAAAGTACAATGATAGTGATGCCAATTTAAGTTTCCTCGAAACATTCAGTAAAGAAACTTGCCCGCAGTTTCAAAGGCAGATTCAAGCAGATTTAGGCTATTTCAAACACGGTTCCGGCTTGCTAGACCAAGCAACCGAGGCAATTAGAGCTATTGTGGCGATCGAAGAAGCTTATCGGAATGCCAAACTAGAGGTAACGATTCAAGCTGTCGGCTTTGGTTTGGGAGTAGCCGGGGTGGTGACTGGAAGTGCTCCTTATTTAATTAAACAAGACCCGCCGAATCAAATGGTTGCTTTGCCTTTGCCTTTCGTGAAGGTGGGAATTAATTCTTTTGCCTTGGTATTGTTGATTAGTATCGGTGCGGGGGTAGTGGTTTGGGGTGTGGTTATGTTGAGTGCCAATTCCAAGAATCTACTAGGTAAGTTCAAGAATCTACTAAATAGAAATAAACAGTTGCCGCCCTCATAATCCCGGTTCCGGGCGGGCAAATCGCCCGCCCTAGAAAAAGATTGAGCTTAATATTGAGGTACAGACGGGTCTACTTCTTCACTCCAAGCAGTAATTCCGCCCTTAACATTAATCCCCTCAATTCCAGCTTCCTTCAAAATCCCCAAAGCCTTCGCAGAACGTCCGCCCATTTTGCAGTGTGCAATCAAGCGGTGGCCGTTCAACAATTCCTTGACCTTAGCGACACCTGCGCCCTGTTCGATATCCGGTAAAGGAACCAAAACCGACCCAGGAATTTGACAAATTTGATACTCATTGGGATTGCGAACATCCAACAAGACAAAATCCTTCGCACCGCTGTCGATTAACTCCTTAAGTTCTTTGACAGTCATCTCAGGAATTTGCGGTTGCTCTGCTGGTACTTTACTAAAGCCGCAGAATTCTTCGTAATCGATTAACTTTTCAATTACCGGGCGCACTGGATTCGGGCGCAATTTCAATTGCCGGAATGTCATATCTAAGGCATTGTAAAGCAACAATCTGCCGCTCAAAGTAGTGCCTTGACCCAAGATAATCTTGATAGCTTCCGTTGCTTGAATGCAGCCAACTACTCCAGGCAAAACGCCTAAAACGCCGCCTTCGGCACAAGAAGGAACCATGCCAGGAGGCGGGGGTTCCGGGTACAAATCGCGGTAATTCGGGCCGCCTTCGTAGTTGAAAACTGTTGCTTGCCCTTCAAATCGGAAGATGGAACCGTAGACGTTGGGCTTGTTTAAAAGCACGCAAACGTCGTTCATCAAATAGCGAGTCGGGAAATTGTCCGTACCGTCGATAATGATATCGTAAGGAGTCGCAATGTCGATCGCATTTTCCGAACTAACGCGAGTTTCGTACAAATCAACTTGACAAAAAGGATTAATTTCTAAAATCCGATTTTTAGCCGACTCAATCTTCGGTTTCCCAACCCAAGAAGTGCCGTGAATTACTTGCCGCTGCAAATTAGAATGGTCTACAACATCAAAGTCTACAATCCCAATGCGGCCAACACCGGCGGCTGCTAAATACAGCAGCAGCGGCGAACCGAGGCCTCCCGTACCGATGCAGAGCACACTGGCAGCTTTGAGACGCTTCTGCCCATCCAATCCCACTTCTGGCAGGATCAGGTGGCGAGAGTAGCGTTCGTATTCTTGTTTGTTGAGCTGGATCTCCTCCAGATTAGGATTTAGCATGATATTGTGTGTAGCGCAGATTTTGAATTACATCCTATCTGAATCTTTCGCATTTTTACCTGTTTGTTATTTTTACTAATTATTTCTTAATCTCAGTCGCTTCCTGTGCGAGAATTTCCTCTGCTTGAAAGTTCCCCTCTCCGTCAAGACTCCAACTGCGGATGTCTTCCCAACAGCCTTGTCGGACGGACACAATGATATAAGAGTATTGGGCCCAGGCCAATGTCCGATCGCACTCTGAGGGCACTGCGGGAGAATCCGTGTGAGAATGATATATACCGATAATATCCAGACTGCGATCGCGCCCATGTTTCATCGCCCGCAACATATCTTCGGGCTTAATAGCATATCTGCGTCGTTCTGTCAATCCCTTTTCTTCAGGCCAATTCTCCTGGGCCTGTGCACTCCAAGCATTCTCAGTCGGCCAAACTTCCACTAAAGTTTTAACATCGCCACTAACTCGACCGAGCAACAAACCGCAGCATTCTTCAGGATAAGCGCTTTCGGCGTGGGTACGCATGGATAAAATGTGAGAGTCGGAAAGTGCGATCGGCTGCATGAGATTTTATTGTAGATTTTATTGTAAAGTGCGATGGGCTTTTTTTAAATTGTGGAACAGGCATCTTGCCTGTTCAATACTGGCTTTTCTGGAGATGTCTATTAATTTGAGGTTGGTGTAGCTGTTTGCAAAACAGTTCTATAAGCAATAACAGCTTCAGTTTGGTTAACATATCCTACATATTGACTCAATACAGAAAAGTCTAACTCAGGCAAAAATTCACTGCTGGAAATTAACTCATAACCCGACTCCCGCAAGTGGTAAATAGAAAATTGATCGTTAGCCCAAAACCAGACTTCAGGAACTTGCAAACCGCGATACACTTCTAGTTTGTCAACTCCACCGCTACTTAGAGCAATTTCGATCGCAATATCAGGGATTTCTGCAAGTGTACCCAAGCAGTAACACTCATCTGGTTCCGCACCCCGTCTCACAGCTTCGCGGCGAAATGTAGCACTACCGTAACCGTTGAGATTAATTAGCCTTTCAACTGCATAGGTTTCTATCAACCGGGCAATAATTGTTTTAAGCCTTTCATGTTCTGGCGAAGTCGTCATAATAATTTCTAACGTTCCTTCCAAGTACGTCATCCTGGGGAATTCATCGACAAACATATCAGAAAGTTGCTCGTATTGCTCCCAAGTCACATCATATAGAATTATGCGCTGTTCAGTCGCTGGAGCGAGAGTTTTTGGATCTAAAAGTAGCATAATTAATTACCTGCACTTAAGATATCTCAACGTTAGATTTTTTCCTTCTTTCTCAACTTCTTCTCTGTGTCCTCTGCGGCCTCTGCGGTTCGTTAAAAAAGTTCCTATATAAATTTAACGAACCGCGAAGACGCTTATGACACAAAGGAAGAGAAGAGAAGGGGAAAAACAGTTAATTCAATCAAGTCGGAGTTTGCTGCAACTGGGGCCGCTCATCTGGAACGATCGCACCTTCGACAGGACACACCTGCAAACAAATACCGCAGTCAATACAGGTATCAAAATCAATCCAAAACCAATCAGTACCCTTGACATTTTTGCCAGGGCCAGGGTGAATGCAAGCAACCGGACAAGCGCCGACGCAATCAGCAATTCCCTCGCAAATATTCGTAACAATAGTGTGTGCCATAGTGCTCTCTCAAAAGATTTTAGGTTGATAGGGAATTAGCAATTAGCAATTGGCAAAACCTGATCTCAATCAGCAGGATACATAATATCATATCGGGTGATTTTTAGCCAATTACCAACTACCAATTACCAATTACCAATTAGGCTAATTTACCGTTTCAATTGTTGGCAATCCTTCGGCATTTACCCAAGCAATTTGAGCAATTCGTCGATCGCGCGCGTATTCCCGCGCCGACTCTGCTGTCTCCCGACTCTCCAAATCTATTTCTACCCGAACTAGGTGAGTAGAGTCTCGGAGTTTGCGAGCGTAAGCAAACGCGGCGGCACTAGCTTCAGGAGTTTGAGCCACAACCAACCAGTCGCTAGCTGGCGTCTCCGTGGGCAACTGCCCCTCTGTCAGCAAAACTTGGTGCAAATCTTCAATATTCAGACAAAACCCGATGCCGGGGGAATTTTGCCCTTGGGGGTCGAACAGTCCCAACAGTTGGTCGTAGCGTCCTCCTTGTCCTAAAACTCGCTGTCCTGTCTTGCTGCTGCTGACAACTTCAAACACAATTCCAGTGTAGTAGTCAAATGTTTGAATTAAACTCAAATCGAGGTGAATGTGGGATTTTAGATTGGGAATTTTTGACTGGCATTGGTGCAGCAATTCGATCGCCGATTTGAGATTATTTAACGCGGCTTGCTGCGGCAAATCTAAATCCAGCTTGGCAACAATTGGCAACACCTCTTCAGGTCGGCCGCGCAAGTCAAATAACAGCAGAGCTCTTTCTCGCAATTCGGTTGACAGTGGCAAAGTTTCCAAGGCAATTCGATCGAGATTTGCGATCGCCCCCCGAACTTTTTGGCGCACGTTTGGCGGAAACGCTTCTAGCAATGTTGCAGTCAAACCCGCTTCTCCCAAAACCAAATGCCAGTCATCTATTTCCAAGCTCTGCAAGCACTCAGACAGCAGCAGAAGCACTTCCGCATCCGCAACCGCCCCCCCCGCGCCGAGCAGTTCTACCCCAGCTTGATAGAACTCCTGTTGCCCGCCTGAGCCAGTATCTGGGCCTTTGCGGAACACGTTAGCGTTGTAGTAGAGGCGCTGAGGCTGCCAGCGAGTCCCCGCCATCCGCATTGCAGCCGCGCGGGCGATGGATGCTGTCAATTCCGGCCGCAAACCAAGTTCTCCATCCTCGGCGTCTTGCAGTTGAATTAAGGTCGATCGGTCGATCGCGCCCCCAGCCATCAATGTCTCCAGCCTTTCTAGAGTAGAGGTAATAATCCGGTGATAGCCCCAGCGGTGAAAAACCTGCTGTAAGCGCCGTTCGATCGAAATTTTTTGAGCAACGTCAAGGGGCAATAAATCTCTTGCACCGGATGGGGGTTGGTGAACCATATCAATTTTAGATTTTAGACTTTAGATTTTAGATTGGGCTTAGAAGCTTAGCTTTATGGACGGTGTTAAAGTCGAAGGAGGCCAGCTTAACATTCGACTTTAACAAATTAACTACCAGCCGGGAAGTCCCTCGTTATATTTAGAGGGGATTAATCTGAGCGCTGCGCGAATTACCCCGTTGGGAATTACCGAGCGTGATGGAAAGAAGCGTCGGATGTCGCGGACGGAAGCCGACAATTATTTCTTTATACCCATTGATAGTCTGGAAATACTCTGGTACTGTGTTAGTAAGTGGGGGTGGAACTACCTCACTATAAAAAGCCTTTGCAAAAAAGGAAATACGAAGCCTGCGTACTAACGGTACTCCGTTGAACGCCTGGTTTGTTCACGGTGTCATCTCAATTTTAGATTTGAGATTTTAGATTTTAGATTGGCCTTAGAAGCTTAGCTTTAGGGGACGGTGTTAAAGTCGAAGGAGGCAAGCTTAATCTTCAACTTTAACAAATTAAGGCGTGATAGCGTTTTCGTTTGCATCGCAATTATCATTTTCCCCGTCAGTGCGATCGTCCCGTTCTTTCTGGAGCATCCGCGGTCGCGGGACGATCGCACTGATGGTATAATTCCGATGTCACCGGCGTTGATATCACCAAGTCTTGATTTTTTTGAGCTACCTCACTCCACTGCTGAGCAGTTCACCCGTTTCTAAATATTCAAGACTCACAACTCACAACTTCTCACTTCTTCTTACCGCCAAACAAACTTGCAAAAAATCCTGGTTTCTCGTCACCTTTTTTGGCTTTTGCTGCAGCTTGTTCCAGCTTTTTCTTAACCTCCAAAGCCGTTGGTTCTTCAGGATTTGATGCCAAAGCTTTGTTCATCTCAAGTTTCGCCATTGTGGCTTGATTTTGTTCAAGGTAACACATTGCTGACAAAGCGTGGGTCTTGCTGTGTTTCGGATCGCGCTTCAGGCCTTCTTTCAACTCTAAAATTGCTTTGGCGTAACTTTTGCTGTCCATGAATCCTTGAGCTCGGCGGCAATAGGCTTCGGCCGGCGAGTCTTTTGCCGCAGTTGTGGTTGTGGTTGTGGTTGGGGTTGGAGTTGGAGTTGGAGTTGGGGTTGGGGTTGCATCTTTTATTGGGGTTCCATCTTTTATGGATGAACCGGGTGCAACCGCACCACCACCCATGCGCTCTTTTCGCAGCAGGTAAACCATGTTGAGTTCGCTAATTTGATCGATCGCCTCTTGCGTTTCCTTAACTGATTCGTACTGCTTGAGAGCGAGTTTGCTAACTGCTGTTTTGTAAGCTTCTTCCCAATTTTGAGCGGTAGCTAACTGTTTGGCTGCTGCGCTTTCAATTTGCATTTTTGCCTGTTCTTTAACGACGCGCTTGGCGATGGCTGCTAATAGCAGGCTGTATTCTTTGCGATCGCTTTCCTTAGAGAATTTGTTGTAAGCCGGATTGACTACTTTTGACAAAAATTGGTTAGCCCAATCCTTATCGGCTTGGCTTTCAAAAGAGCAAGTATCCGAATGCAACCGGCGGGCGATTTTCATGTAGCGCTTGCGGATGTCGTTAAACTCGGCGTCTAAGGGAATTCCCAAAATTGCGTGCTGATCTGTAAAGTCATACTTGAACAGCCCTTTTGTCATTTCAAAAGACATAACTTTTACTCTTCCTTTCCTGGCTTTTCACTATTCTTTAATGTAGCTTGAGTCAAGGGGTTCTGACCCCCGTACTACCCCCGATCTCTTGCTGCGGGTAGATTACCCCCAAGAAGATAAGGGAGGAACTGCTAGCAGTGCGCTGCTGAGTTCGGCGTGTATTTTGCCGTTTGTTGCCAAAATCCGACCTGAGTTCATCTCAAAGGCACTGCCGTCATAAGCTGTAATTTGACCTCCGGCTTCGGAGACGATGACTACACCGGCGGCTACGTCCCAAGGGGCGAGTCCCCGTTCCCAGTAGCCGTCCGATCGCCCCATCGCGAGGTGTGCGAGGTCTAGGGATGCGGAACCGCTGCGCCGCACGCCTTGGGTGAGGTGGGTGAGGTGACAGAATTCGGCATAATTATTGTCTGCTGTTTCGCGCCGATCGTATGCAAACCCAGTGACTAGCAAGCTGGTTCTCAATTCTGAGATTTGGGAAACTTCGATCGGCGATCGGTTGCAGGTTGCTCCCAATCCTTTGCCTGCCCGAAATAATTCATTATGAAAAGGGTCGTAAATTACTCCGATTTGTGGTATGCCGTCGATTAAAAGTCCGATCGACACGGCCCAAAAAGGATATTGGTGAGCATAATTTGTTGTGCCGTCCAAAGGGTCGATCGCCCACAGGTATTTGCTGCTGGCATCTCCTAATTTGCCGGATTCTTCGGCGAGGATGGCGTGGTCGGGTACGTGGCGGCCGAGAATTTCTAAGATGACGGCTTCTGAGGCTTTGTCGGCTTCTGTGACTAAATCGCCCGATCGGCCTTTTTCTTGAATTTTTTCTAATTTTCCGCAGAAAGATTTCAGGACGGAACCGGCGGCTAGGGCTGCTTCGGTGGCTATTTCTAAGAAGTTTTGCAGTTGATTGTCTGTCATTTGTTAGTTGTTAGTTGTTAGTTGTCAGTTGTCAGTTGTCAGTTGTTAGTTGTTAGTTGTTAGTTGTCAGTTGTCAGTTGTCAACAATTCCCAACTGACCGAAAGCATCCACGATACCCGCCACGTGATTCATCCGTCCAGAAATAAAAACCTGTACCCGATGAAACTTGCCCCCCGAATTTATCGGTGGGGTCAATGCTTCAATCTAAAATCTAAAATCTAAAATCTAAAATCGATTGACTATTTCCGATTTTGCTGGCGGAATTCTGCAGGAGTTTGGCGCAAAGCTCGTTCTGGATTCCACAGGCCTTTACCCATGAGTCTCGCCCATTCTTGAGCGTTCACGAGTCGCTGCTGGTATTTGGTGTTGGGCGATCGCGCTGAGGCCAGGGCATAACCTTCTTTGACTAGCAGTTCGTTGAGCAAAATTTTATCTTGCCACAAATAGGCTAGTTTGCGATCGAACCGGTCTTTCTCTTCGATGTCTGATTCTAACAATACCTGTTTTCCCCCAGTTAGCTGTTCTAGTCTTTGTTTGGCTGCTTCTCCCCAAGGCTGCTGTTTTAAATCCGGCGCATCAATACCAATCAGCCTGATTTGTTCTAATAAGGCTATTTTGTCGGCTGTACTGATAACTTCGATTGTTTGGCCGCTGATGGCCCTTTCTACTTTGGCGATCGTACCTTGGGGAATTTCTGGTTCTTGGCAGCTAGCTAGCAACAGACAAAGGGCGATCGCAAATAACCGATAAAGCATGGATAATTGGTAGTTGATAATTTATCAAATTGCCTCACTCTTCATCCAACGGCAAACCGGCTCTAACTTTACCTTTGCCGAAGTAACGACCGAATTGCAGTTCGTACACTTCGTCTTCGTCTTGCGTCTCTACCTCGATGTTGGAACGGGGATAGCTGACGCACAGCAGGGCATAACCTTCTTTTTGCAGTTCCACCGAAAGCCCCATTGCTTCTGGCTGGTGCAGTTCTCCCGACTTGACGCGCACCGCACAGGCGGTACAAGCGCCGTTGCGGCAGGAAAAGGGCAATTCTACTCCTTGGTTTTCGGCGCTTTGGAGGATGTAGCGGTCTTCGGGTACTCGCACTGTGTGGCGATCGCCTGTCTGTCTGTTATGAATTTTTATTGTGTAAGAGTGAGTCATGGAATTTTAGATTTTAGATTTTAGATTTTAGATGGGGGTTTGGCGGGCAAACTCCTTTAGATGAAGGGGTTTGCGACACAGCTAGGAGAATCCAAGCCCGCTCGTTTGACACCCTACCCACATTAAACAGTAAATTTATGCCGTTACCCCTTCCCAAATCAGATTTGTTCTGCTAATATAGTTTAGCTGTGGCTAAATGAATTAATTTAGCCCTGGAGAGGTGGCCGAGCGGTTGAAGGCGCACGCCTGGAAAGTGTGTTTAGGGCAACTTAACGAGGGTTCGAATCCCTCCCTCTCCGTTAAACAAGCTGTTTAGGCAAAAAAAACAGCTTGCAAAAAAAATCTCTGATCTGAGATAAATACTTTGATTAGAGCGATCGCCCTTGAATTCTTTGAGAAAACTCAAGGGCGATCGCTTTTCTAGGGTCAGATGCCTCTGGCATGGGCATCGGGCATCGGGCATGGGTAATAGTTAGTGGTTACTGGTTAGTAGTTTTTCTAATCACAAATAACCCATGCCCTATTCGCAATGCCCAATTTCCAAATTAAATGAACAAGCTAGGTGAGATTTTAAAATAATCGCCGAGTGCCTTAGCTTGTGCCTTGCTAATCGCTCTTTTCCCATTCACAACCTCAGACACCACGCCGCTCGATCCAATGATACCTACCAAGTCCGCTTGACGGGTGCCACTGGATTCCATGATGTGTTGCAAAATCTCATGAGGCTCCGATTTGTCCATCGGATAATTTTCTGTCTCATAAACTTCAATCAGCGTGACTAACAACTTGTATAAAGCTCTCTCCTCTGGAGTGAGGTTTTTAGCGAACGTTAGCCGTTCTGCCACAGCCAGGAGGCGATCGTATTCCTCTTCGGTTTCGATCGCCATAGGAGCGATTTCTGCAAGCAAGTTGCTATAAGTGGCTCGCTCAAAAGTAAGGATCATTTTTCCATTTGTCTTTGTCGTATTCAGCGTGGGTTAGGAAATATTTGTAGTAAATAGTTTGGTTCTCGTAGTTGATGCCGACAATCAGGCGATATTCGTTGCCTTTGATATTAAAGACTGTCAAGTCTCCTACTGCTTCGGCATCCCGGTAAATATTGCGAACCTCCTCCAGATTCTGCCATTCTGCTTTCTTTATAGTGTCGTTCCACCTATCAATTTGATTTTTGACATCGGGGTACTGGGCAGCATCTTTACGGAGGTTCCGGATCGAGATTAGGTTCATTTGTTTTTCTTTGTGAGATTTTGGGGTTTTTCATAAATAAAAAAGTGGTTTTTGTTTTGTGTTGCTACTATGCTTATACTCTCATATTGAGAGGGAAATGTCAAGGCCCGATCGAGTAAAAATTCTTTAACCCACTCCAAGTGGGTTTTGTCTGTGTAGGCGCGGTTGGAAACCGCAGGCTTTGTCTTTAATCCCACTCTTCCTCCCCCGACTCGATCCTCATCGTGTAAAAAAGCTTCTAGCAGCGTGGTTCGGGCGATCGCCTCGCAAATCAGAGTCAGCGTTTTAGCAGAGGCTCTACGCACGACAGGGTTGGGGTGATGTGCTAGAGCTTCCAGCAAAAAAAAGTTGCAGGTTTGCCAATTGAGCCGAGAGTTTCGGCTAAACTCAGCCTCACCATTCCCTGCGAATCTCCCATACATTCGACCATCTTTTTGAGCAGTTCGCTGTCGTTGGGATTAAAATTTTAGACGGCCATTTGCTCCCTCACCGTTTGCAGCAAAGCGTCGCTTTCTGCTGGCTCAATTGCTGTTTGAATATCAGTCAGGGAATTTTAGATTTTAAATTTTAGATTTTAGATTTAGGTAATTTATATCGAACTTAGCATCAGCGAGATTTGCCCCTCTGAAGGAAGTACCCTCAGCATTTCCAATCTCTCGAACAATAGCCGAGAAAGACACAAACGCAAACCAAAGATACACCAGCGACAGCAAACCGAAACACATACCCCAAAACAGTTTGTGAGTGCTCAGAAAAGCGCTCGCCGTTGCACTGAACAAAAAAGCCGCTGCGTAAGTCGCCACACTTCCAGCCGATGCGATCGCCACCTGTGAAAATTGGCTACGAATCCGGGAATTCACCAAAAACATTAACACCCCGCCGATCGACATTCCAGCAAGAGCAGCCTGGGAATTATTATTAGTTGCAGTGCCAGCATAGAAAAATCCCAGCAAAGCTCCTGATAGAATAGCAGAAATTGTTCGTGCCAATCTACCCGCTTTTGAGGTTTTTGGCTGTTTGCTGGCGATCGCCGAAGCGAAGCCAGCAGCGCTCAAAACCCCGTACAGCAACAGAACAAAAGGCCAACTGCCAGAGCCCGGTAATTGTCCTTGAGTTCCCAAAATCAGTCGAGTCAGAACATCGCCCACAACCAAACAAATCGCGATCGCCCCAGCACTCAAAACAGCTATCTGTCGCCGAGAAAGCCCGATTTTCGCACCGATAAAATTCGCACCCGCTAACTCAGCATTTCTAAAATTGCAGCCTCGAACATCCGCACCGCTGAAATCAGCACCGTTAAGAACTTGTCCTTGGAACGATCGATTTCGTAAAATTTGATTGCTAAAATTATTGGAATCCGAATACTTCATATTAGTACAGGATGCTGGAAAATATATAAATCTGTCAGTGTTCCCGTCCCCCATCTCAAATCTAAAATGGTATGACTTATCGACCCACGATCAAACAAATTTGGCATATTCTCGGTTTCGGAATATTGCTCGCACCAATACTACTCTACAACATTCCCTACTTTTTGCGTCCCCAACAAACAAACGAAGCGCGATCGCTCTTTCAGGGAATAGCCTACCGCAGAGAATTTCGGACTAATCCGCGTCCCAACCTAATTCACATTGTTAGCATCGACCTTAAAGCGCCGGGAATAGGAATTTTTGTCACTCCCGGAAACCCCACACCCGATTTAACAGAAACCAATGCCCGCACCGCTACTGAATTCCTGAAAGAATTTAAATTGCAATTAGCAGTCAACGGCAATTTTTTTTATCCCCACATCGAGAAAGCACCTTGGGATTACTATCCCCGCAGTGGCGAGCGAGTAAATAATGTCGGACACGCCATTGCCAAAAGCCAAGCTTATTCTCAACCAAATCCAGACTTTCCCGCCCTTTGTTTTGATGCCAAAAACCGCGCTAAAATAATCGAAAACGGCACTTGCCCTGCGGGAACAGCCTATGCAGTTGCCGGAGATACTTTGCTGGTAAAAAATGGCCAGCCCGTAGCACAAAGTCAGGAAGAACGCAAGCAGGATAAACCCTATCCCCGTGCAGTCGCGGCGATAGACAAAACAGGCGACAAGTTGTGGTTAATTCTGGCAGACGGCAAGCAGAGGCTTTACAGTGAAGGGCTGAAATTGAGCGAAATAACTCATATTTCGATGCAGTTGGGAGCTGAGACAGTGCTAAATTTAGATGGTGGCGGGTCGGTAACTTTTGCAGTAGCATCGCCGTCAGGAGCGAAACTGTTGAATGCTCCGATTCAGAATAAAATCCCCATGCAGGAACGTCCAATTTCCAATCATTTAGGATTTTATGCGCGGGATAATTAGGGTTTTAAACTGCGCTTTTTTCTCTGAAATTAGAGGTTAAAAATGATTAGATTCTGCACTGCGTCCCAGCCGCTGCTTGTAAAAAAGCGGCTATTAAAACCTATTCAAAAAAAATCTATAATGCCTCCGCATACTCAAATAAATAGGGTATTGATTGCCTTTATTACTAATGCAAAATTTCGCTTAAATAACCACAAAATTTCTTGTTCAGCAGTGAATTTTTTTTAAATCTGCCCAAAATCCGGGAATTTTTGCTAAGATTGTAAAGAAACGTAACAAAAATAAATATATAATTGGCTTATGGAAATTAGCGAAATCCAAGCAGCGCTGCAAAGTTCGGATTCTCAAGAGAGGCTGCGGGGGGTAACGGCTCTGAGAAAGTGCGATTCGGCGGTGGCGCTGCCGATGTTGCTGAGCAAAGTGGACGATCGCGAGTTTATGGTGCGATCGTTCGTGGCGATGGGATTGCGGCAGATTCAAACTGCGGAAGCTTTTGCGGCGCTGTTAAAAATGATGCAGTTCGATCGCGATCCGAACGTGCGCGCCGAAGCCGCTAACTCTTTGTCAAGGTTCGGAACCGAGGCAATTTCTCATTTAGTCGAAGCTTTTCGTCGCGATGACAATTGGCTCGTCCGCCGCAGCATTATGGCTCCGCTGTACGAAATGCAGTGTCCTGATGCAGTATTTGAAATTTGTGCGATCGGTCTTGGCGGCGAAGATTTACCAGTTCAGGAAGTAGCAATTGACGGATTGGGCCTGCTGGCAAATACCCCGAAGCAAGAACAGGCATTGCAGCAATTATTACCTCTAGTAAGTTCAGATTACTGGGGAATTCGGCTGCGAGTTGCTCGCGCGCTGAGCAAATTTGACAATCCTCAAGCTCGCGCGGCTGTGAGCTATTTGGCAAAAGATCGAGATCATCGGGTTGCAGGTGGGACTTTACACCTTTAGGGTAAGATACTGTAGTTCTCTATCAGAGTATGGGACTCATGAAGCTCAATGAAGAACCCCGATCGGCTTCAGCTTTTTAATTCCATCCCTCAATTGCACGCAAATCCTCAATCCAGAGTCATCAAGGAAAGGACAGGTACGTTTACAGACAATATGAAATTACCTATCCATAGGTGGTTTCGCTATTCGGCGGGATTCTCAGCAGCTTGGGTCGAACAAGTCATAGCAGAGTTAGAACCTCAAACTATCCTCGATCCATTTGCAGGATCTGGTACTGTTTGCGTCACTGCCGATAAGCTTGGTATAAATTCTTGCGGTATCGAAGCGCATCCTTTTGTTTGTAAGCTTGCAAAAGGTAAACTCGCCTGGATGGTAAACATTCCTGAATTTTTGGCAGCAGTTACCGAAATTAAGGCTTTTGCTGCAAGTCTACCGCCAAAGCTTCCAGAAAAAATTCCAGTATTACTAAGCAAATGCTACACAGATGAGAGGTTAATAGACCTCTTCAAAATTAGACAAGCTTATCTTGAAATAGCCCCGTCTCTATCTGAAGAATTGCAGTCTCTCATTTTTCTAGCCATTTGTGCCATTCTACGACCATCAAGTCATGTAGGTACAGCACAGTGGCAATATATTCTCCCTAACAAACGCAAAGCTAAGACTTGTGAACCATTCGAGATCCTAGAAAAGCAGGTTGCTATGATGCAAGAAGATATGTATCAAATGCAATTTATTTCTAGAGAAAGTAGAGCCACTTTCATTCAAGAAGATGCGAGAAAATTAAAAAGTATTCCCGCTAGATCTATAGATTTAATAATAACTTCTCCCCCCTATGCAAATAACTACGATTATGCAGATGCTACACGTCTGGAAATGACATTCTGGGGCGAGGTAAATTCTTGGGGAGATTTACATGATACTGTTCGTAAATATCTAATTCGTTCAAGTTCACAGCACGTTTCAAAGGATCGAGTATGCTTAGATACTCTGATAGGTGAATCTATAATTTATCCGATTCGAGACGAGCTGATACCGATTTGTCAAGAACTAAAGGAGATTCGAGTAACTAAGAGTGGCAATAAGGCATATCACACAATGATTGCTGCTTATTTTATCGACATGGGATTTGTATTTCAGGCCCTGCGGCGAGTTGCAGGCTCTAATTGCAAAATTTGCTTTGTAATCGGAGATTCTGCTCCCTACGGAGTGTATGTTCCGGTCGAGCAGTGGCTTGGTCAACTGGCTGTTGGGGCAGGGTTTAATTCCTGGCATTTTGAGCAGATTAGGGAGCGTAACGTCAAGTGGAAAAACCGAAAACACAATATTCCGCTCCATGAAGGAAGACTTTGGATAGACAGTTAATTTATGGCGCAATCTCCATCACATAAGTTTGGGCAGGCTCTAGGCAAACTTTTTGAAGATATTGTACTCGACGATATTCTCAAACCTCGGCTACAACAGTTTGCACAAACCAAAAACTACTACCTCGATTGGCAGCGTTCTCGTCCAGCTAGAAGCGGTAAAAAAGTTACTTGGGAAGACAAATACGGGAACAAACATGATTTAGATTTTGTAATTGAGATCGACGGTACAGATGACCAGCTCGGTAGACCTGTTGCATTTATCGAGTCTGCATGGCGTAGATATACGAAACACTCAAAAAACAAAGCTCAAGAAATCCAAGGCGCTATACTACCTATCATTGAGCTTCATCATTTGTCAGCGCCATTTTATGGTGCGGTGTTAGTTGGAGATTTCACGAAAGCAGCTTTAGATCAACTGAGAAATAATGGATTTGCAATTATCTATATTCCTTAGAGAGATGTGGTAGCAGCATTTAAGGAAATTGATTTTGATGTTGCATTTGACGAAACAACTGCGGACGAAAGCTATACCGCAGCTTCAAAGAGGTTGGCGGGTCTCAAGATTTCAGAAAAAAATAAGCTGCGGCTGGCTTTGATGCGTGTTTCAAAACAAGAAGTCGATAGGTTTATGGATACGCTCAGAAACTGCCTCGATCGTTTCATTTCCCAAATAATTATCATGCCACTTTTCGGTACAAAATACGAGTTTGAGAATATTGATGATGCACTAACAGAGCTAAACACAGTTGATATCGATCGCCCAAGCGGTGAGTTTGAGAGGTTTGAAGTTATTATTAATTACAGCAACAGCGACACAATTCGAGCAACTTTTCAGAACAAGATTTTGGTGGCAGACTTCTTGAGGAAGCTGAAAAGCTGAACTCAGTATCCTGACGGGCGTTGGAGCGGACGGAACATACTGGGTCGATCGAACAAATTTTTCAAGCTCATCAACCGCACCTTCCCTGGAGTGGCGACTTTCCAGAGGAAGCTAAGCAGTTTTTCTCGTTGGCGTTTCTGTGGGATCGTCCCAAGGAAAGGAAAATTTTGGCAATTCCGGTTTTTGCAGGGTTCAAAGACTATGTGGCGGCTTATTTGGATTTGGTCGATCGCGCCGAACCTGTGAGATCGGGCGCAAAGTTAGATAGTATCTTAACAAGCTCAACTGTGCTATCTGCGGTATCTTGCCGAAAAAACCCCTGGTCAGGAAATGTTCACGCGGTGCTACGGGGAGGAATGGATCGAAGAATACATTCACGGCTTTTTGTTCAATTGGGAACGCAAGCTGGCACAATTGGTAAGTAACAAGAATTAATTTTAATACAAGCTTCAGCCACTATACTAATAAGTGTAGGTTGGCATGAGGAAAATGCCAATGGTCAAAAAAAATCGCAATGTAGTTAGTTCCAATTCAGACAGCAAAGTCAAAATCGGACTTTCGCTGACTTCTTCTAGTGCCGATCGATTGAACACGATCGCTCGCAAGCTCGGAATATCAAGGTCGGAACTCCTAGAACGCTTGGCACAAGGCGCTCTGGATATTTCTAAGGACAAGACGGAAGTTACTGTCACTTGGAAAAAAGGTGAAGAAACTGAGGTAGAAGCCGCTGACTTGGAAGGGGAAACAGCCGAAGAAAGCGAAATTAATGACGCTAGAACGGCAGAAACTCAATTGGACTCGGTGAACGTACAGCCAAATCCGCTGCAAGAAAGTTACGAAACTTTACAGAAGCAGTTGGCTGAACGCGAAAGTTCGATCGCATCTTTACAGCAGCAACTCGCTACCGAAAAGCAAAATCTCGAAAGCCAATTAGCCGAAACTGTAGCGAAGTCAAGTTACGAAAGTTTACAGCAGCAGTTGAGTGAACGCGAAAGTTCGATCGCTTCTTTGCAGCAGCAATTAGCTACCGAAAAGCAAAATCTAGAAAGCCAATTGCAGCAAACTGTAGCGAAGTCAAGTTACGAAACTTTACAGCAGCAGTTGAGTGAACGCGAAAGTTCGATCGCATCTTTGCACCAGCAATTCGCTACCGAAAAGCAAAATCTCGAAAGCCAATTAGCCGAAACAGTAGCGAAGTCAAGTTACGAAAGTTTACAGCAACAGTTGAGTGAACGCGAAAGTTCGATCGCATCTTTACAGCAGCAACTCGCTACTGAAAAGCAAAATCTCGAAAGCCACTTAGCCGAAACTGTAGCGAAGTCAAGTTACGAAAGTTTACAGCAGCAGTTGAGTGAACGCGAAAGTTCGATCGCTTCTTTGCAGCAGCAATTCGCCGAAAAAGACCACCGGGAACACGAGTTTCAGCAACAGCTAGCAGAAAAATCGAGTGCTCTGGAATCTTTGCAGCAGCAAATCGCCGAAAAAGACCACCGGGAACACGAATTTCAGCAGCAGCTAGCAGAAAAATCGAGTTCGATCGCATCTTTGCAGCAGCAAGTCGCCGAAAAAGAACACGAGTTTCAGCAACAGCTAGCAGAAAAATCCAGTGCTCTGGAATCTTTGCAGCAGCAAATCGCCGAAAAAGACCACCGGGAACACGAATTTCAGCAACAGCTAGCAGAAAAATCGAGTTCGATCGCTTCTTTGCAGCAGCAAGTCGCCGAAAAAGAACACGAGTTTCAGCAGCAGCTAGCAGAAAAATCCAGTGCTCTGGAATCTTTGCACCAGCAACTCGCCGAAAAATCCAGTGCTCTGGAATCTTTGCAGCAGCAATTCGCCACCGAAAAGCAAAATCTCGAAAGCCAATTGCAGCAAACCGTGTCGAAGTCGAGTTACGAATCTTTGCAGCACGAGTTAGCAGAAAAGTCAAGTGCGATCGGCGACTTCCAAGTTCAACGAAGCAAGTTGCAATCTCTAGAAAATCAATTGAGCCAGAGTGCCGCGATACAGCGAAATTACGACGCTTTGCAGCAACAGTCTCAAGAACAGCTAAGAACCATCAAAGCTTTACGGGAACAGCTAGGTCAAATGCAGGCTGTGGCTGGGATTGGCGAAGCTTATCTCAACAAGTGGCGTCGTCCCTGATTCTCTCATGAGCACGGCACTATCTAACGCTCCGGGTGCAGCAGGAGCACTTTACCCCTAAAACCTCCTCTAAACTCGGCCTCTTTCCTCTTGTAGCGATAGATTTCAACCTGTCGCTACAAGAGCTTTTTATTGCAAAATATGAGCATACTATTAAGAAATATTACAATAAATAAATTTATGACAGGCGATCGCACCCCTTTTGGCAAATCCAGTCCCACAGACACTAAGGGCCGCGTCACGGTAATTGGAGGCGGCATCGGCGGACTCACAGCAGCCGCCCTGCTAGCCCGCAGAGGATATAAAGTGCTAGTCTTAGACCAGGCGATCGTCCCCGGAGGATGCGCTTCCACCTTCAAACGCAAAGGCTTTACCTTCGATGTCGGCGCCACGCAGGTTGCAGGATTGGAACCCGGAGGCATTCACCACAGACTTTTCTCAGAATTAGACATAGAACTTCCCGCAGCCACACCCTGCGATCCCGCTTGTGCGGTGTTTTTGCCGGGAGAAACCGCACCGATTAGCGTGTGGCGAGATCCGCAAAAGTGGCAGCAAGAAAGGCAGCGGCAGTTTCCCGGAAGCGAACCTTTTTGGCAATTATTGTCTGCATTGTTCCAAGCTAGCTGGAAATTTCAAGGGCGCGATCCAGTTTTACCGCCCAGAAACTTCTGGGATTTCTGGCAATTAATTCAAGCAGTTCGCCCCGATACTTTAATTACTTTGCCTTTCACTTTTATGACAGTGGGAGATGCTTTGCGGCTTTGTGGGTTAGGCGACAATTTGCGCTTGAAAACTTTTCTGGATTTGCAGTTAAAATTGTATTCTCAAGTTGATACCGAAGAAACGGCGCTACTTTACGCGGCGACGGCTTTAGGAGTTTCGCAAGAGCCGCAGGGATTGTATCATCTACAAGGAAGTATGCAGGTATTGAGCGATCGACTTGTAGAGGCGATCGAACGAGACGGCGGCAAAGTCCTGTTGCGACACACAGTTGAAAGCATTATCACCGCCAACGGCCAAGCCACCGGTACAGTGATTCGCAATCAAAAAACAGGCGAAGTTTGGACAGAAACAGCCGATCGCATTGTTGCCAACGTGACCGCGCAAAATCTAGTAAAATTGTTGTCAAGCGAGCCAAGTCTCGGCAATTTAATAGATAATTTATCGGTTAAATCAGAGAATTCAGAAACAACAAATCAACTCCCAAATCAAATGGCAGGCTACAAATATCGAGTCGATAAATTGCCGCCCGCATCCGGTGCTTTCGTGATATATTTGGGAGTGCATGAAAGCGCAATTCCAGCAAATTGTCCGCCGCACCTTCAGTTTCTTTACGATTACGAAGGTGAGATTGGGGAGAATAATTCATTATTTGTTTCTGTCAGCCATCCGGGCGATGGCCGAGCACCGGAGGGAATGGCGACAATTATCGCTTCGTCATTTACTGATACTCGAATATGGTGGAATTCGGTTGATTATGAAGGATTGAAGCAAAAATACAGCGCAGGGGCGATCGCCCGTTTGAGCGAATATTTCAATTTGACGCCAGAGTCGATCGTACACCAAGAAGCCGCCACACCCCGCACCTTTGCCCGCTACACAGCGAGAGATAGAGGCGTTGTCGGCGGCATCGGCCAGCGAATACCAACTTTCGGGCCCTTCGGATTTGCCAATCGCACACCAATTAAAAACTTGTGGTTAGTCGGCGACTCCACCCATCCCGGAGAAGGAACTGCCGGTGTTTCCTATTCTGCTTTAACAGTAGTGCGGCAAATGGAAGCCGCCTCTAAAATCTAAGAGGAAACGGCAATGCAGTTTCCCTAGCGCAAAAAATAATTAATCGCGCGAGAGATGTAACTATCGCGCGATTAATTTTAGGGAATAGTTAACTATTAATAGTTAACAGTCAACAGTCAACAGTCAACAGTCAACAGTTAACTATTAATAGTTAACAGTTAACAGTCAACAGTCAACAGTCAACAGTCAACAGTCAACCATCATTCCGGTGTCACCGGAATTGATATCAACTACATTCTCTGACTACTTGATAGCAATCTTTGCGCCCACAGCTTCAAGCTGTTTCTTCATTTCTTCAGCAGCTTCCTTAGCAATAGCTTCCTTAACTGCTTTCGGTGCGGCTTCTACCAAGTCTTTCGCTTCCTTCAGGCCCAGACCGGTAATCGCGCGGACTTCCTTCAGAATTGCGATTTTCTTGTCAGCAGGAACTTCTTCAAGAATCACGCTGAACTCAGTTTGTACTTCTTCTGGTTCAGGAGCGGCACCACCACCCATACCAGGCATCATCATCATGCCGCCTACGGGAGCAGCAGCGCTGACGCCGAAAGCTTCTTCAATTTGCTTGACCAATTCAGAAGCTTCGAGCAAAGTCAGAGACTTAAGTTTTTCCAAGATTTCGTCAGTTGCAGTAGACATTCGTTAAACTCCTAGTTTGATTGTAGATTTGGGATTTGAGACTTTTGATTGCTCATTAATTATTAGTTTCTCGTCTCCAGTCATCAGTTTGTTTCTCAAAACTAACGACTCTTGACTCGTGACTAATTACTAATGACTTACGCAGATGTGCTTTCTGCTTCTGCTGGTGCTTCTGCTTCAGGTTGTGCTGGTGCTTCTGCTGCTGCTTCTGGTTGTGCTTCTGCTTCTGCTGCTACTTCTGCTGAATCGCCGTCTTTTTCAGCATAAGCTTTAAGACCGCGAGCGATCGAAGTAGGAACTTGATTGATACCCACAGCCAACTTGGTTGCGACACCGTTGATAGCGCCAGCAATTTGAGCCATGAGTTGTTCTTTCGACGGCAGATCAGCTAATGCTTTAACATCAGCTTCTTTCAGTACCCGTCCTTCCATTACGCCGCCGCGAAGTTCTGTCTTCTTAGAGACTTTTTGGAATTCTTGGTAAGCTTTAATCGCGCCGCCAATATCTTCTTGCACGAACACGAATGCCGACGTACCTGTCAGCAATTCTTGTATCGGCTGCCAGGTTTCGTTGCCTTCAACCGCAATTCGCATCAGCGTGTTTTTTGCCACTTGGCAACTGCTGCCTTTCGGACGCAAACGCCGACGCAAATCTGTGATTTCAGCAACAGTTAAGCCCGTGTAGTCAATCACGATCGCCAATTGAGATTCGCTCAAGGTTTGCTTGAGGTCTGCAATAATCTCATTTTTTACCGCTAAAGTTTTGCCCATACTTATTTCACCTCCTTTTAGGATCGAAAACTGCCCGTCAAAAACCCCGACCTTCGAGCCGGGGCAGAGAATTAAAAATTAACAAGTCAGAATTAAAAATAGAAAATTTCTAATCTTTGAGTCTTGAGTTTTTATTTCTTCAGCCTCGGCAGGAAATTAAGCGATCGGCACCTGCGGTCTTCAGCTTATTGATTTTTGATTAGGCTATCACTAGAAGGCAGACATAGCAAGGCTATGACGCAAATCTTGTGAGAGATTTACACAGACAGCCGAAGCTGTCTTTTACCTTCTGCCTTCTGCTTAATTCTTTCTACGCAGCATCAAGTTTGGTATCGCGCAGAGCACTGATATCGACTTCGATCGACGGGCCCATTGTTGCGGATACGTACAAACTGCGCCAGTAGCGACCTTTAGCACCAGAAGGACGGTTGCGGTCAACTGTTTCTTGCAAAGCATGAAGGTTGACGAGCAAATCTTCCGCTGAGAAAGCTGCCTTGCCAAACATAACATGAACGATGCCAGTTCGATCGGCACGGAATTCTAGTTTACCACCTTTAAACTCGTTGATCGCCTGAGCAATGTCAGTCGTCACCGTGCCACCTTTCGGAGAAGGCATCAAACCGCGCGGGCCCAACAACCGACCCAATTTTGCCACCAACGGCATCACGTCTGGGGTAGCAATCAGGCAATCGAAGTCCATCATGCCCTTCTGAATTTCATCGATCAACTCTTCAGAACCAGCAATATCCGCGCCGGCATTTAGGGCTTCTTTAACTTTTTCGCCCTTAGCAATCACCGCAATTCTGACTACTTGACCAGTTCCTTTTGGTAGCGATACAGTTGTCCGCAACTGTTGGTCAGTATATTTCGGGTCAATTCCCAAACGGATGTGAGCTTCAGCAGCTTCGCCAAACTTAGCGGTTGCTGTTTCTTTCAAAAGTTGCAGAGCTTCCAGCGGTAGATAAGGTCTGTCTTCAACTTTCTTTTGAAGTTCTTGCAGTCTTCGCGATACTTTCTTTGCCATTGTTATCTCCTGGGGTCAGTCGATTTTAGATTTTAGATTTTAGATTTTAGATTGAACCTATCGGACAATCTTAAAATCTACCAGTTTTCGGTTACTAGCGAAGCTTTGCTTCTCCCCCTGAACCGATCGATTTTGGATTTTGGATTTTGGATTTTGGATTGAAGATTTTACCTTCAAAATCAGGAATTTTGGATTAGCAATTTGGAACTTGGACTAGGAAAACTCTTCCTTCTTCCTTCTTCCTTCTTCCTTCTTCCTTCTTCCTTTAATCCGCGATCGCCACGCCCATATTTTTAGCCGTTCCTGCCACAATTTTCATAGCAGCCTCAACATCATTAGCATTGAGGTCAGGCATTTTGGTTTCAGCGATTTCTCGCAGTTGAGCCTGTGTAATCGAGCCTACTTGCTTGCGATTAGGTTCTCCCGAACCCTTAGCAATGCCAGCAGCTTTTTGAATCAAAACTGAAGCCGGCGGGGTTTTGAGAATAAATGTAAAACTGCGGTCTTCAAAAACCGAAATTTCTACCGGAACCACCAGACCCGCTTGGTCTGCGGTTCTAGCATTGTACTCCTTGCAAAACATCATAATATTGACGCCGTGCTGACCCAGAGCTGGGCCGATCGGAGGAGCTGGGTTGGCTTTTCCCGCCGTAATCGCCAACTTAATTACTGCAACAACTTTCTTTGCCATTAGTTAGTTCTGTTTCTGAACCTGATTGAACTCCAATTCTACAGGCGTATCGCGCCCAAAAATCGAGAGTAAAACTTTGAGCTTGTTTCGTTCCGGGCTAACTTCAATCACATCACCTTCAAAATCCTTAAATGGCCCGGAAAGTACCACAACGTGGTCTCCAGTAGACATCGATACTTTGACAACTGGTTCTGATTCCTGAGCGTTTCTGAAGATCCGTTCTACTTCCGAATGACTCAGAGGTAGCGGTTTGACGTGACCCCTGCCGCGCCCGTAGCGGCGTTTCTGCTCTGCCCCGACAAAATTAATTACATTCGGGGTATTCTTGATCACCTGCCACGTATCCTCGTCCATAAACATACGGATGAGTACGTAGCCGGGAAAGATTTTTTCATCTGACTGCCGCCTGGAACCGTCTTTGCCGACTTTGATTGCCGGAGTTTGCGGAATTTCTACTTGAACGATGCGATCGGCAACATCCAAAGTTTGAATCCGCTGATCCAAGTTTGCCTTCACCCGCTTCTCGCAGCCAGAGGCAACTTGAACAGCATACCAGCGAGCATCAATTTCCGGCACATCTGGCGATGCTGCCTGTCCCGTCGCTTCTGTGGAATACTCAGATTCTTCTGATGCAAAAGTCATGGCCCAAACACCTTTCCCGCGCCCCAGTTAAAGAAGTTATCCACCAAATAGATCAGGCTTGCTGAGAGGATTACCATCAAAAGCACGGCCAAAGACTCGCTGATTAGCTGCTGCCTGCTGGGCCAAACCACTTTGTCGAGTTCTTCTCTAGTTTCCTTTAAAAAACCCGTAGGATTAAACCCAGGCGCCGTCATTTCTTGAGTTTCTTGAGCTTCGTCTTTTTTCGCCACGATTCAATCCCCCTTGCGATTTTAGATTTTAGATTTTAGATTTTAGATGGTGTGAGTGGCCCGCGGCTCTCAGATTTTGTGACACTAACCACTTACGCCAAAGTCCCAAATCTCAAATCTAAAGCCACGACTTTTTTACAAGCCCAACCAATCAACGGCGTAAATGCCGATCGCCGAAACCGACGATCGAGAAGCGACACCGAGGATTTGTTGATGGCATTTTTTGCGAACCGCCCACAAAAATTAATTCTACCCGAAAGTTTGCGGTTTTGACTGTTGCCAGCCAATAATCCGGGCGCTTTCGGGCAGAATTTAAAGTTTGGTGATTCAGCGCGCCCTGGAGGACTTGAACCCCCGACATCAGGTTTTGGAGACCTGCGTTCTACCAACTGAACTAAGAGCGCACAGGTGAGGTTGCTGAAATTCGCTTAACCTCTAGATTTCTATTTTAACACAGTGCGCTCTAAATGGGAAACTTTTTTTTTAAATTTCTCAATTTCCCATGAACCATGAACCAAGGGGAAGCTGGGTGCATTCCTACAGGGAGCGATCGAACCGCTGTTTGACGCGAGTAGCTTTGCCCACCCGATCGCGCAGGTAGTAAAGTTTTGCTCTGCGGACTTTCCCGCGGCGCATCACTTGGATCGTGGCGATTCGGGGCGAGTGAATCAAAAACACCCGTTCCACGCCGACGCCCTGAAACACGCGGCGGACGGTGATTGTTTCATTAATCCCGCCGTTACGCATGGCAATCACAGTCCCTTCGTAGGGCTGAACCCGTTCTTTGTTACCCTCTTTAATTCTTACGCCGACTCGCACTGTGTCGCCCACGTAAATTTCGGGAACTTGTTTATTGAGTTCTTGCTTGACTCTATCTATTTCTGCCGTTTCGATCGAACGGATTATTTCTGCGCCTTTCATAAAAAAACTCGGTAAGTGGGACACTCAGTGGCTTGAGCCCTGAGAGGGAAACGACACGAGCGGTTTAAACCGCCTACCCCTTTCGGGGCTAGACAAGTAGAGGAATGGTACTTGTCTAATCCCTGTATTGCCGGGAGCGCCTTGCCATTCCAGTAATGTTAGCTTCGCCAATGTTTAGTGAGCTTTTTAGACTTGCAACACTGTCTCAGTGACCTTAAGACTGTTTAATTGCAAATGACAGAGCAGGAAACTAGCTACGCATTTCCAGGTGTCGTGACTCAAAAAACGTAGTCAGTTAAGACTGAGGCTGGTCAGTACGGCTTGCGGGAATTGCTCTTGCAAGCCCCATCTCTTTTAGACCTGGGTTACTGACAATCCCTTATCATATATCGAACTACCAGTTTTATGTCAAAAAACTTCTATGTTAAATACCTCTGGGGTCGTATTTCTGCAACTAGGGGCAATGGCCGCACTCGCGTTGTACGTCGCCGCCAACTTGGGGGCCAACGATGTCGCTAACTCGATGGGGACATCCGTAGGCTCGAAGGCTCTAACGCTGCGACAGGCAATAATTGTTGCAGGCATACTGGAGTTTTCCGGCGCAGTGCTGTTCGGACAAGGAGTTTCCGAAACTCTCGCAACAGGAGTTGTGAATGCAGAAGTGTTCGCGGCCAAACCGCAAGTATTTTTGATCGGGATGGTGTCAGTGCTGATAGCTTGCGGGATATGGCTGCAAATCGCTACCAGTCGAGGTTTGCCGGTTTCTTCATCCCATGCAGTCGTGGGCGCGATCGCGGGTTTTAGCTGTGTTGCAGCCGGAATTAATGCAGTTGATTGGCGAACCATCGGCACCATCTCCCTAACTTGGGTGGCGACACCTGTTGCCAGCGGTGCTTTAGCCGCACTATTTTACAGTGTGGTGAAGTATTCGATTCTCGATCGACCAGATCCTCTATCTCAAATGCGCGAGTGGATACCTTGGCTGAGTGCAGCAATGCTGAGCGTATTTGGGATAATTGTACTGCCGTCTGTTGTGAATGTCGCTTTCGTGCAGACAGGGGCGATCGCCGCCGCGCACGATCGATTTGGCTGGAATCTTCCAATTCACGATATTGTCATTGGCATCGGGGCAATAGCTGCGATCGCCCTCACACTCAATAGCTGGAAAAAATTAGAATCAGTTGAGAAGGAAGAAGGTTCGGCAGCGGATTTTGTAACGGATGTAACGGATGTAACGGATGCAAGGAATAAGAAAGAGGGAATATTTTCCCAATCTCCCCCTCTCCCCCTCTCCCCCTCTCCCCCTCCCCGCCACTCTCCCATCGAGCAACAAATGGCGAGATTTCAAGTCTTGAGCGCCTGTTTTGTAGCATTTTCCCACGGTTCCAACGACGTAGGAAATGCAGTTGCTCCCCTAGCTGCGATCGCCTACATCCGGCGTACAGGTTCCTTTCCCTCAGAAGATTTCAGCGTTCCCCTGTGGATTTTAGTCCTCGGAGGCGCAGGAATAGTCATCGGTTTAACCATCTGGGGCAAAAATGTAATAGCCACAGTCGGCGAAAAGATCATCGAACTCCAGCCAAGCGGCGGATTTTGTGCGGAATTAGCCACAGCCACCACAGTCTTGCTAGCATCCCGCTTCGGTTTGCCAGTTTCCACATCCCACGCTTTAGTCGGTGCAGTTGTCGGAGTCGGGCTGATCAAAGCTTGGAAATCAGTACGCTTGCAAACTTTGCTGTCAATTGGTTCGGCTTGGCTGGTGACAATTCCGATCGCAGCAGGTTTGGCTGCTATCATCTTCAGCATCGCGCAATCCATTGGGCAATTTTAGATTTTAGATTTTAGATTTTAGATTGAGGCATTTGAGAACAGTCAACCGTCAACAGTCAACAGTCAACAGTTAACTAATCCTTCTGATTGCCTCGGTTGGGATAAACTCGCGAAGGCAAAAGCTTCCAAGCCGCAGCATCTGCACCCCAGTTACAAAAAATCTTCACTGAAGCGAAGATTTGAGCGAAACGCCAATTATAGCCACGCTTCCAGTCAGCGGGCCACTGGGCGGTTTCGTCAGCGGCTTGCAAAGCTCTGACTTCAGCTTCGAGTGCTGCGGCGTGGCGCTGCATGATGATTTCTAGTTGCAAAAAGTGTTCTTCGGGCGATCGCAATTTTTTGACATCCTAACTACAAACGTGATCAAGCGTATTCCAGTACAGTAGGGACACGGCAATGCCCATTAGTGTCAATTTAACGTCAAACCCAGTCACAGACTACTTTTTGACGATTGAGGCCAGATCCCCCCTAGCCCCCTTAAGAAGGGGGGGACAGGAGTTTTTTTCAAAGTCCCCCTTCTTAAGGGGGATTTAGGGGGATCTAGACTTAGGGAAAAACGAGATTTATCAAGGCTTTCAGGCTTAAGTGGACACCTATGGGCTTTTGGAGTGTCCCTTTAGTCTCATAAAACTCACTCGGACTAAAGTCCTCACTACAAACGTGATAAAGATTATTTTATTCGACACACAAGCACGCGGGTTCCTCAATCACTTAATTCCTTCTCCAAGCAATGCCTTAGCTGTTGAGCCAGCACCTCGACGCAGGGCTTTCTCAGCATAGTAAGATGATTTCCCGGAACTCTAATCACCTCTACTTTTTCCGTCGTTAATTCACTCCAGCCAAGAGTCGGATCTTGATGACTCATGCTTAGCTTTTCCCTCGATCTAAACAGAGTAATTCGCTGCGGATAAATTTTCGATCGATAGCTGAGAGTTGCTTGACTATTAGCCTGAAATACAGTAAACATCGAAGGAATTGCCAGCTCGCGCCAGCTTCTTTCTTTTGACTCCTGAGATAGGATGCTAACCATAACAGCCTGTTTCCAATTCCAGCGATGCAAAAAATTAGCTGCCAAATTAAGCATCTTATTTAATTTCGGAAATTTGGCAGCAATACCGCCACTTTGAACATTTTCCGCAGCAGCCACCAAGCGAAAATAATCTACTACAAAAGGCCAGATAGAGCGCGAAACAGTAGTCAGAATAAACTTGCAACCGTCCCAAAAAGAAGGTTTGTTAGCAGAAACAGGCGCTAAAGTATCCAGCACAGCAAGCAAAGCCACTTCATCCCCCGCTGCGAGCAACTGTTGAGCCATCTCAAAAGCAACCAAACCCCCAAAAGACCAGCCTCCTAAAAAATAAGGCCCTTTTGGTTGAACGGTACGCAAGGCTGCGATGTAGTCAGCCGCCATGTCTTCAATGCTAGTTAACGGAGAACTTTCGCCGTCAATACCCCTTGGTTGCAGCCCGTAAAACGGTTGATTTTCTCCTAGCCCAAAGGCTAACTCGACATAAGGAAATACGACGCCAAAGATGGGATGGACGCAGAAGAACGGGGGATTTTTACCGCGAGGCTTAATTGCAACTAAAGGCGACCATTCCAGAGAATTTGTTTCTGAAGATAGCGAATCGGCTAAACCTTCAATTGTCGGATTTAAAAAAAGAGCAGACAGCGGCAACTCGCGCTGAAATTGCTGGTTAATCTCATTGATGAGGCGGATTGCCAGCAGGGAATCTCCACCCAAATCAAAGAAGTTATCGCGAATACCAACGCACTCTGCGTTGAGGATTGTGGCCCAAATGTGGGCGAGGGTTGACTCGGTTGGTGTGCGAGGTGCAATGCAGCTTTTATCTATTGAATTGCTAGTTAGAGTTCCCGGTACAGGTAGGCGCAGGCGGTCAATTTTGCCATTGGGAGTTAGGGGCAGAAAATCCATCGCCACAAAAGCACTGGGAATCATGTAATTGGGCAGTTGTTGTTTGAGGAAATTGCGTATTTCCCCGGAATTAAACGTCTGATTTTGATTGGGAACGACATAAGCAACTAGGCGTTTGTTGCCCGACAAATCATCCACAGCAACCGCCGCTGTTTCTTTGACTGCTGGATGCTGAACCAGCAGCGCTTCAATTTCTCCCAATTCTATTCGATAACCGCGAATTTTTACCTGTTCGTCAGTGCGGCCTAAAAACTCAATATTGCCGTCGGGAAAATAGCGCGCTAAGTCACCAGTTTTATAAATTCGTTCTCCTGCTTTCTGGCTAAACGGATTAGCAATAAATCGCTGGGCGGTTAATTCGGGGCGCTTCAGGTAGCCTCGCGCCAATCCGCTGCCGCCGATGTACAATTCACCAGGAATTCCAACGGGTAAAGGCTGTAAATTTTTATCTAAAATATAGAGTTGAGTGTTAGCTATTGGGCGGCCGATGGGCGGTTTTTTGGGCTCGCCAATTTCGGCCAAACTTGACCAGACTGTCGCTTCTGTAGGGCCGTAAGCGTTAAAAAATCTGCGCCCAGAAGCCCAGCGTTTAACAATATCCGGGGAACAGGATTCCCCAGCACAGATGATTGTTTGCAGTGCGGGAAGTTCGGCGTTTGGAAGGACAGCTAGCAGCGAGGGCGGGAGGGTAGCGTGGGTAATAGCATTGTCCTGCAAAAATTGGATTAATGTTTGTCCTGGCAACAAAGATTCTTTCTTGGCACAGTAAAGTGTTGCTCCGGTTCCCAAGGCCATGACAATCTCAAAGATTGAGGCATCAAAACTCAGGGATGCGAATTGCAAAATGCGGTGATTTGAGTTTAAGTTAAAAGCTTCTATTTGAGCTAGGGCTAAGTTGTATAGTCCCCGATGTTCGATTAAAACGCCTTTGGGTTTTCCGGTTGAACCAGATGTGTAAATGACGTAGGCTAGGTTTTCTGGTAGGATATTTGTAGTTGGATTTTCTCGGCTTTGTTGGGCGATAATTTCTCTGTCGGAGTCCAAACACACTACTGAAAAAACTCCGTAATTTTCCGGCTGCGTCAAGTTTTGGGCTAAGTGCTGCTGAGTTACCAAAATCGACACCTGAGCATCTTCTAACATGAAGTTAAGGCGCTCTTGAGGATAAGTTGGATCTAAAGGCAGGTAGGCTGCGCCTGCTTTGATAATGCCTAGCAATCCGACGATCGCATCTAAGGAACGTTCTACACAAAGGCCCACTAAAACTTCTGGTGCTGCTCCCAATTTCTGCAAGTAATGTGCAAGTTGGTTGGCTCGGCTGTTGAGTTGGCGGTAGGTTAACTGCTGGTTTTCAAAGACGGCGGCGACAGCATCGGGCGTTAGCTCGACTTGCTCTTCAAATAGCTGATGGAAACACTGGTTTTGCGGATAATCTCTCTGAGTGTCATTCCAATCGATTAATAATTGCTGGTATTCTGGCGCTGTCAGCAAAGCCAAGTCGCTGAGGTGCTGTTTGGGATTGGCAACAATGGCTTCAAGCAGCGTTTGGAAATGTCCCGCCATGCGCGCAATTGTGGTGCTATCAAATAAATCTGTGCTGTAGACAAATTGCCCTTGAATACTTCCTGCATCTTCCCACAAGTGGCACTCTAAATCTAGCTTGGCGGTTCCCGCATCAAAGTCGATCGCCTCTCCAACGATTCCCGGCAATTCCAGCGCTGCTACAGGAGTGTTTTGCAGGCTAAAACTAACTTGAAATAGGGGGTTGCGGCTCAACTCGCGATCGGGGTGCATTTCCTCAACCAACTTCTCGAAGGGCAAATCTTGGTGGGCGTAGGCTGCCATTGCGACGTTTTTTACCCGATGCAATAGTTCCCGAAAAGTTGGATTTCCTGATAAATCTGCACGCAGCACCAAACTGTTGACAAAAAAACCGATTAATGCTTCTATTTCGCTCAGGTTGCGATTGGCGATCGGCGTTCCTACTGCAATATCTACTTGTCCTGTATAGCGGTACAGCAAAGTTTGAAAAGCAGCTAGTAGAGTGATAAATAAAGTCGCGCTTTCTTGCTGGCTCAATGACTTTAGCGCCTCGCTCAAAGCAGGTGATAGTGTTATAAATTGTTTAGCGCCGCGGTAGGAGGGAACGGCTGGTCTTTGCCTGTCTGTTGGTAGATTGAGTGTGGTAATTCCGTTTAACTGCTGCCGCCAATAAGATAACTGGGTTTCTAATACTTCGCCCTGCAACCATTGGTGCTGCCACTCTGCAAAGTCGGCGTACTGCACGGGCAGTGCTGGTAAATGCGATCGCTCATTTTTTACAAATGCTGTGTAGAGCGTTCCTAGCTCTCGAATTAGCACTCCAATCGACCAACCATCAGCCACAATATGATGTAAATTCAGCAACAATATATGTTCTGTTTCACTGAGTTGTAACAGCGTTACTTTGAATAACGGCCCGGCGGCTAAATCGAAAGGGCATTGCGCTGCATCGGTTGCGAGTTGCAGCGCTGCGGTTTCCTGCTGAGTTGGCGAGAGATTTTGTAAGTCGATTGTGGGGAGGGATACGGTTAGAATGGGAGCAATAATTTGTACGAGTTCCCCTTCCAAAAGCGTAAAAGTTGTGCGTAAAGTTTCGTGCCGCTGCACAATTTCATTGAAGGTTTGCTCTAAGGATCTTAAGTTGAGGGAACCTGTTAAGCGGAGCGCTGTTGAGACATTGTAGAAAGGATTGCCCGGTGCTAATTGATTGAGGAACCAAAGCCGCTGCTGGGCAAAGGATGCCGGGAAGACGAAAACTTCTGTTTCTTCGGGAAGATTAAGCTTTTCTTCACCAGCCGGGAGGGAATTGTCGGAAAGATACTGAGTCATATCAAATTATCAGGCAAGCCTCAAAGGAAAGCGCGTACAAAGTAGCCTACAAATATTACATAGATAAGATTTCATCTCTTTGATTAAAATCTTTACCAAGGCAATACTAGACTATAACTCGTTTCGATATGCTGCTTCATGCCGAGGTCGGTAACATTCACAAGATGTGTAAAAAACACATCAACATCGTCTATCGCTTTAGCCGTAAGCCGAACTTTTCCGGTTGCTGTTTGAGTCCAAGAAAGCGCGGGAATAGCAAAACCATGTGCAAAACTGTGCCGCACTCTTAAAATCTCATTTAGCTTCTGCCGAACGGCTAATCCGCTCATGCTTCTTGCAGACCAAATCCAATCGCCAATAGGATCGTAACCAGTGTTTTGAATCAGAAGGTTTCGCGTGTTCTCCGCGTTTGGTGTATTAAATCTTTCAAGTGCGCGTTCCGCCGCATCTCTAGCAATAGAATGTACGGCATGAAATTTGGGATCTAAAGGATTTGCAGTTGCAGCGAAAAAATTGCGAACGAGTTCGTTTATGTAAGCATCCCATACAGCAACAAATGCAGCTAGAGCGGAGTGATAGTAGACTTGAGTTTTACTGCGCGATATTGGTTGCAAGCGGGGATCTGTAGCTGTTTCGCGAAGTGTTCTAGCCGTGTTGGACGCTGTTTTGTACTTCAATGCTGCTGGTGACGGCACGGCGATTTCCTAAATACAGTTCACGAACTTTTCAAGTGCATCTCGGTACTTTTGCAATGACTCTGCATTCAATTGCACCTGCTCGCCCGCGATGTTTTTGGCTGCTGGTGTGAGTTTGTGCAAGGGCGTGCCAGTCGTAGCAGCGAGTACAGAACCGCTGGTAAAATCTGGGATTTCAATGAAGGTGTTACTCGGCTTGTCTTTGGAGTTAGCAAAAATATGACGGTGCTTCTTGTGTATATCATCCATCATCTGCATAATTCTCTGGTTTACAGCTTCGGATGCCTTGCTCGCTCTCCCTTTGTACAAAGTCAAATTTAGGCTCGCGAATGTATGTAATTTTGGTACAGGTACACCTTCTTCCTTAGCGCGTTTTGCAAAAGCAATTCGTGCGTATGGCGCAGTATGGGGGTCGGTTATGGCATAGAGAATTGCGAGGACATTCTCGATCGCAAGACGTGAAGTATAGTCCGCTATAAATGGTACAATCAAGTTTTCGGCAGCCACAAGAGCAAGCTGTGTAGAAATAGCAAAAGTAGGACTACAGTCTATGAAGAATATGGTATCGCGATCGCCGCTATATGAACGCAGGGCAACCGTCAGGTCTCGTCCCCAAGTTAGCACCTGTTTCCACGAGTCATAAGGTATTTCCAACTGGGATGTTTGTCGGATTGCTTCAGAAATTATTTCCAGGTAATTGTCCCCGCATACAAGTCTTAGATTCTCTGGTATATTCTGATTGAATTCTCTCGGTTCGCATAGATATGGGGATACGTCTGCAACCATCCGAAATGGAGAATTCAGACGCGCTTCTAGATAGCCTGCTACTGTTGCGCGCGGAGTTTTGCTCATTAAAAAATGCAGCGCATCTGGGCTAGTGAAATATCCGCCAAGTAGCATTTCTGACACATTCGCCTGCGGACATAAATCAATTACATAGACATCTGTATCGGGGTAACGGTAAGCATATTCGGAAGCTGCTGCAAAGCAAAGGAAGCTTTTGCCGACGCCGCCTTTATTGTTCCAGAAAGCGTATGAACTCATGGGTATAATTTGTTTAAAAATAATATAATTTTCATGATTTCTCTTTGCTTTCTTGGTTGAGAGATGATAATTTGAACCTGCGGCTCTCGCGAGAAACAGGCACTAAAGCAGGAGCTTTAATTTTAGCATCGCTCTCTTTCAAACTCTCAACAATCTTAGATAATTCTGCAATTGTCGGTGCTTCAAAAACCCGGCGCAAAGGTAACTCTACCGCGAAAGCATCTCGCACTCTAGAAACAAGCTGAGTCGCCAGCAGAGAATGGCCTCCCAATTCAAAGAAATTGTCCCGGATACCCACTCGCTTTATCCCCAAAACCTCAGCCCAAATTTTCACTAAAACTTCCTCAATAGAAGTATGAGGCGCAACATAACCGCCAGCCCATTCTAACTTAATCGGCTGCGGTGCAGGCAAAGCGAGGCGATCGACCTTTCCGTTAGCCGTCACAGGTAGCGACTCCAGCACCACAAAAGCCGACGGAACCATATATTCCGGCAGTTTTTCTGCTAGATAAGCCTGTAACTGTGGCACTAATTTACGGGCTGCTTTAGCTTGTAAGGGATTGTTAGCATAAGAGCGCCAAGGACGCAAGTTATCGCTTCTGGTTTCTGGCACAAAATCTCTAGTTTCGCCCCGTGCAAACACTACATCGTAGCGCCCTTGACTGTCGGAATTAGACCAACTAATATTAACATTATACGGAACTTCCAAAGCATACCACGCTTCGGGATCGACTCCTAAATCCTCGACTTTTTCCACGGCTTTCTGCAACTGACCTGCCGTTGAAAATTTATCGACAACCGACAGCAATTCTGCCGCCTTAACTGCTGCCGCTACCCGCGCATTAGGCACATTAGCAATTCTTAAAACATCGAGTTGATTTTGCAATAATATTTGTTGCACCTTGGTAACAGTCAGATTCTGATTTTCAGCCGACCAATCCAGCCGTTTCGATCCCCCCAACTCCCCTTGTGCGGGGGATTGGGGGCAGGGCGGTTTCATTCTCGGTAGGGGCAATCCCCCTGTGGTTGTCCCCATGTCCCAAACGCCTGTGAAATCGTCTGTGGGTGGGGGCGGGCACGGGGGCACCGCCCCTACAAAAGCCTGATTTTCGTGAGAATGAAACCGCCCTGGGGATTGGGGGGGATCTGTTTCCGACGCAATATGCAGAATAGCATTGTACCGAAAATCAGTTAACTCATTGTGATAACTACCGCGAATTAATTGAATCTCTACGCCGCAAATCTGTGGAAAGCGGTGTTTTAATGCGCTAAAAAAATCTGGTTTAATAACTAACTCTGTTTCTTGAAAAATTTGCATTTGTACTCTCTGCTGCAACTGTTCGCCCGCGAGAGAAGGTTCGGCTTGATACAGTTGTACCGAAGCGTGGAAAGCTTCCAGCAACGGCAAGCTGCGAACATCTCCGATGAATATAAAGCCGCCGGGAGTAGTTGCTTTCACCGCACCTTCTAGCACCTGCACGAGATAGTCGATATTCGGGAAATATTGCACGACAGAGTTGAGAATTACTGCGTCAAAAGCTGCTGTCTCTACTCCTTCAAAATCAGTCGCCATTTTCTGAAGCAGCGTTACATTAGCTAACTCTTGATTTGCCAAGTGCTGCCGAATATAGTTTAGCGAAATAGGTGAAAAGTCTGTTCCGCAATATTGGGTGCAGCGAGGGGCAATTTGGAACAGCAACAAACCTGTGCCGCAGCCAATTTCTAACACTCGGCTAGGCTGCAAAGCTAAAATTTGGGCGGCTTGATTGTTCGCCCAGTCGCGCATCTGTTCTGCTGGGATTGGTTGATTAGTATAGCTGCTATTCCAGCCGACAATATTAAATGTTGGATCTGAGTCAACAGCAGGTTGATTGTAAGTTTCATTGTAGAGCATTTGCCACTGCAAAACCTGTTCGTCCTGCAATTGCATTATTTGGTTTTTTTCGCGGGCAACGCTATATTCTGCATTCAGGGCAATATAAGCTACTAAACGTTTATCTCCCTGTCCATCTTCCGAAGCTATTGCTACAGTTTGCTGCACGGCGGGATGTTGAGCTAATAGTGTCTCGATTTCTCCTAATTCGATGCGGAAACCGCGAATTTTTACTTGTTCGTCAATACGTCCCAAAAATTCCAGGTTGCGATCGCCTCTGTAGCGCACTAAGTCGCCGGTTTTGTAAATTCGCTCTGCTGAATTTGGTTTAAACTGAGATGTTGCACCATTATCGAGAACAGGCAAGATGCCTGTTCCACAAGAAAATTCATCCCTTGTGGAACAGGCATCTTGCCTGTTCCTAAACAAGTCATTGAGAATGGTGTCTGAATTTGGTTTAAAAGGATTGACAATAAAGCTTTGTGCGGTTAAATCTGGGCGGTTGAGGTAGCCGCGAGCGAGTCCGTTTCCGCCGATGTACAATTCGCCAACAACCCCCATTGGTACGGGCTGCAAATATTTGTCTAATATGTAGATTTGAGTGTTAGCAATGGGGTGGCCAATTGTCGGGGCGATGTCTCTCTGCTCTGTTACAGGAATATAACCGGAAGTTGTGACGACGGTGTTTTCGGTTGGGCCGTAATTATTTACTAGCTTAAATGGATGGGATTTTAAAGGATGTTGTTGCAGTTTTTCGCCGCCTGCGAGCAAGATTCGCAGCGCTGTTGTTTGAGGCCAATCTAATAGCAAAAGTTTCTCGGCTAAAGGTGTTGGCAAAAAGCTCATTGTAATTGCTTTTGATACTAACCAGTTTTGCAGTTTTTCAGGATCTCGCCTGATGTCATCTTCTGGAAAGTAGATGCTAGCTCCGGCGGCGAGATAAGGCCAAATTTCCCACCCGCAAGCATCAAAGCCGATCGCTGCAATTTGGGTTGCTCGATCGCCCGCTGACACCCCAAACTCTCTTTGATGCCAAAAAACGAGATTTAACAAGCTCCCGTGCTCAATTTCCACTCCTTTCGGCTTTCCCGTGGAACCGGAGGTGTAAATCGCGTAAGCCCGATTTTCGGCTGTGGCTGCGCTGGTGGGATTGTCGGCGATTTCTTGGGAAATCATCTCCCAGTCTGTGTCTAGAAAAACAACCCTTGGATGGTTAATTTTATCATCTGACTGTGTTTCTAAATTTTGCACTTCGCCATCATCCACCAGGGAATAAATTCCCTGGCTCATAGCTGAAGTCGGCTGAAGCCGACTGGAAACTTGTCCTCCTTCAGTCGTCTTTAGACGACTTTCGCTATTAGACAGGGAATTTATTCCCTGGCGGGTAAGCAATACTGACACTTGAGCATCTTTTAGCATAAAGCTCGATCGCTCAGCAGGATAGCTCGGATCTAAAATTAGGTAAGCTCCTCCCGCTTTCAGGATACCCAACATCCCCACGATCAGATCGAGCGATCGCCCGCAGCCAAGCCCGACTAAAACTTCCGCCCCAACCCCAATTTTTTGCAGATAACGTGCTAGTTGGTTGCTGCGGAGATTTAGCTCTCGATAGGTGACTCGCTCATCTCCAAATACCAGCGCCACCGCATCCGGTGCCCGATCGGCCTGCATTTCAAATAGCTGATGGATGCACAAATCTTGCGGATAATCCGCCTGAGTATTGTTGCATTCAACTAACAAATGATAGCGCTCTTGGGCGCTCAAATATTGCAAGTTGGCAATTCGCTGTTCGGGATTTGTCACAATCCTTTCTAACAAGGCTTGAAAATGCCCGATCAGGCGGGTAATCGTAGCTTCATCAAATAAATCGGCGCTGTAAATAACCATGCCGCTGATGCCCTCTGAGCTATCAACCCACAGCTTATTGCTGGGCGATTGCTTGCTTCCCGAACTGTTGGGCGATCGCTCCCACAAATGAAACTCCAAATCAAACCGCGCTGTACCCACATCTAACTGCTGCGGGCTGAGTGTTAATTCTGGCAATTCTAACCGATTCCCCGGCGCGTTTTGCAGCGCAAACGCCACCTGAAATAAGGGATTTTGGTTCAAAGCGCGATCGGGGTGCAGTTCTTCTACTAACTTCTCAAACGGCAAATCTTGGTGAGCGTAAGCTCCTAATGCTACCTCTTTGACTCGGTTTAAAAGTTCCCGAAAAGTTGGATTTCCCGATAAATCTGTACGCAGAACCAAACTGTTGACAAAAAAACCGATTAATGCTTCAATTTCACTGCGGTTGCGATTGGCAATCGGCGAACCTACTACAATATCTTCTTGCTGCGCGTAATGGTAAAGCAACGTTTTAAAAGCTGCCAGCATAGTCATAAACAGCGTCACTCCTTCGCGCTGGCTCAACGTTTCTAAAGCCTCGCTCAGTTGTTTGGGCAGTTGCAAAAATTGCCTTTTGCCTCGGTAACTTTGAATTGCTGGCCTGGGTCTATCCGCAGGCAAATTTAACATAGAAATGCCGTTTAACTGCTGCCGCCAGTAAGCAAGTTGCGTTTCTAAAACTTCCCCTTGCAGCCATTCGCGCTGCCATTTTGCAAAATCCGCGTACTGGATCGACAAAGCCGGTAAAGGCGAAGGTCTTTCGCTAGCAAAGGCCGTGTAAAGTGCGCCTAATTCCTGAATTAGCACTCCGATAGACCAACCATCGGAGACAATGTGGTGCATATTCAGCATTAGTAAATATTCGGCATCATCTAACTGCAATAAAGTGACTCGCAGCAACAAGTCCTTGGACAAATTGAAAGAGCGTTGAGCTTCCTCAGCCGTGAGCCTGTTTGCTTCAGTTTGTCGAGATTCCTTTGGCAAATTTCGCAAGTCCACTACATTAATCGGGAGGTGGAAAGCAGCAGCTATTCTCTGAACAGGTTGGCCCGCAACTACGGCTAAAGTCGTGCGTAAAGCTTCGTGGCGGCGCACAATTTCATTGAAGGTTTGTTGCAGCGCCGAAAAATTTAGCGAACCTGTCAAACGCAATGCTGCGGGAACATTATAGAAGGGATTGTTCGGGACTAATTGGTCGAGAAACCACAAGCGCTGCTGTGCAAAGGAAAGCGGTAGATTTCCGTCCCGCCCCATAGGAACAATCGGTGTAGGAGTGAAACTAGAAGTACGATTAGCTGCTTTTAAAAAAGAAATTATTTCGGCTTTTTTATGAGAAATTTCTGCCCGTAGTTCGGGGGTAATAATTCCTTCAGGAGCGTTGCAGCGCAGGCGAGATCCCTCAACAAAAATATTAATATCTAGACTGCGAAGGTAAGATAAAAACTCAACTAACTCCACCGTGACAGAATCTCTTGCATTTGGCGATGAACTCGATATTTTTGGATCGGGCATTTTGAGTCATCCTGTCATTACTTGGGCAAATCAATAAAATAAATTCTACCAGCGCACAAATTAAGAGCTTAACTTACCGCTTGCCGACTGTGGCCTAACCTGAGTATGATTCTGTTTGAATCCGCAACCCAAATTCTACCCAAGGTTTCAGCTTATGCCGTTCATGCCCTTCAATTTCCTGTTTCTATGGCTGGTAGGACTGCTGTCCCTCGGCGTACTTGGGGGAGGTATATACATTATTTACGAATGGTACATCGGCGAACTTGTAGGGAATTCCTACTTAGTCAGCGGAGTCTTGATGCTTCTTTGGTCTGTTGGCGGCCGCTTTATCAGTTTGCCGCTGTTCCGCCGCCCCGGTGCTGACGAACCCAAGCCGACGCGGACGGGTACGGTGCAGCGGGTAGAGAGGCCTGATGGCACTATTTTACAAGTAGAATTCTACGGCCCAGAGGACGGACAGCCGATTATTCTCTCCCATGGTTGGGGGCCCAACAGTATGGTTTGGTATTACGCGAAACGGCAACTAAGCGATCGCTTCCGAGTGATTGTTTGGGATCTTCCAGGTTTGGGAAAATCCACTCGACCAAAAAACAGCGACTATTCCCTAGAAAAATTTGCCCGCGATCTTGAAGCCGTCATTGCCATAGCAGGAACTAAACCTGTTATCCTACTCGGACACAGCATGGGCGGCATGATTTCTCTAACATTCAGTCGGCTTTTTCCAGAACTTCTCGGTAGTCGAGTAGCTGGTTTAATTCTGGTAGATACGACTTATACTAATCCCGTCAAAACCGCTATTTTTAGCGGTTTATTACGCGCTTTGCAGAAGCCGCTGCTTCAACCTATGCTCTACCTCACCATAGCTCTTGAACCGATTATGTGGGGAATGACTTGGCTGAGCTATCTCAATGGTTCACTGTACATCAGTGTAGAAGTATCGGGATTTAAAGGCACTGAAACGCGCGGTCAATTAGATTTCTCAGCTTTCTTATCAGCCTTGGGTTCTCCCGGCGTTCTCGCTCGCGGCACACTGGGAATGCTCAAATTTGACGAAACAAAAACTTTGCCATCAATTGACATTCCAGTGTTGGTGATCTGCGGCGATTCAGATATAGCGACTACCCCCCCAGCTAGCCTGCGAATGAAAGCAGAATTGCCTCAAGCAGAGCTAGTTACGATACAGAAAGGAGGACACATGGCATTAATCGAGCATAACCAAAAGTTTGCCGAAGCTGTCAGGGCATTCTGCACTGAAATTTCCTAACTAAAAATGTGAGTTAAAATCCTGTAGGTTCTGGCTGGGGATACCTTAAAATTCGGCGTTGCACAATTTGAGGATGGTTCTTGTCGGGTGTCCCGCCTGCTGTGAAAATACACCGGACGGGCGGGACGCCCATCCCACAAAACAATCAAAATCATCCCGCAATTATGTAATATCAAATCCGGTAGCATCGGAATTATTCATCTCTGTATTCTCTCCCTCTGCGTTCTCTGCGCCCTCTGCGGTTAAATCATTCCGATGCAACCGGAAACGATATAAGGCCTTAAAATTCCACATCTTCGCGCTCATTTTCGTCCGTTCTAGGAGTATCCAAACCTTTCGCGGCCCAACGCATTGTTTCAATGTATTTTGCCAGACTCGCCACAGTCGGAGCCTCAAACAAATTGCTGACCGATAACTCGACTTGCAAAGCGTCTCGGATGCGAGAAATCAACTGAGTTGCTAGCAGGGAATGCCCGCCTAGTTCAAAGAAATTATCGTAGATACTAACCTGCTGTTTGCCCAAAACTTTAGCCCAAATTTTCCCGATCGCGTTTTCGAGATCAGTCCGAGGCGCTACATAATTTTCTGTTAGATCCTCGCTGTCTGTATCTATATCAGGCAAAGCGCGGCGGTCTACTTTGCCATTAGGCGTCAGTGGCATATTCTCCAACACTGCATAAGTTGCAGGAACCATATATCCTGGTAACTTTTCTTTCAAAAATTGGCGCAAGTCACTTGATTTTAGATTGTGACTTTCGGATTTTTCATCGATGCCGTCAGGAACAACATAAGCTACCAAATGTTTATCGTCGGGGATGTCTTCCCTCACAATTACTACTGCTTCGCGCACTTGTGGATGCTGGCACAAAGCCGCTTCAATTTCTCCCAACTCGATGCGGTAGCCGCGAATTTTTACTTGGTCATCAACGCGGCCTAAAAACTCAATGTTGCCGTCAGCTAAGTAGCGACCTAAATCACCTGTTTTATAAAGGCTAGAACCAGATTTATTGCTAAAAGGGTTAGGAATGAAAGCAGCAGCAGTTAAATCGGGCTGGTTGAGGTAGCCTTTCGCTAGTCCGTCACCGCCGACGTACAATTGACCTATAACACCGATCGCCACCGGCTGCAAATCCGCATCGAGGAGATAAATTTGCGTGTTGGCGATCGGGCGGCCGATGGGGATAGATGTTGCGGTTTCGGGTACGTCTTGCACGCAATAATAAGCCGAAAATGTGGTATTTTCGGTAGGCCCGTAAACGTGAATTAATTTAGTGGTTGGCTTTTGCTTGAGAAGTTTTTTAACCCATCTCATATCGACCGCTTCTCCGCCAAACAGCAAGCAGCGCAGCGAATCAAAAGCTTGCGGTAAAACTCTAGCAATTTGTTGAAATAAGGCAGTTGTTAAAAACAAAACGGTGATGCCTTGTTGGCGCAGTTCTAAGGCTAAATCGTGAGGCGAAAGGGTAATATTTGTGCTAATTCCCACGAGTTGAGCGCCGTTAAGCAAGGCTCCCCAAATCTCGAATGTGGCTGCATCGAATGAAGCGTTTGATGCTTGGGCAATTTTATCGGTAGGTTCTATTTTTATATAGTTGGTGTTGAGTACCAGCCGATTTACTGCTTTGTGGGTGACAGCAACTCCCTTGGGTTTTCCGGTTGAGCCAGATGTGTAAATAACGTAAGCTAGGTTGTCTGCTGTTACGGTGTTGGCGGGATTTTCGGCGCTTTCTTTGGCTATGTCTTCCCAGTCGCGATCGAAGTAAATCACCGAGTTTGAGAAGTCTCGGAAATTCTCAATCAATTTATCTTGAATTAGCAAGACTTTAACTTGAGCATCTTCCAGCATCAAGTTTAGCCGATCGCGCGGATAGCTCGGATCTAACGGTAGGTAAGCCCCTCCCGCTTTCAGTATAGCCAACATCCCCACAATTAGGTCGATCGATCGTTCTGCACAAAGCCCCACTAAAACCTCCGCCCCCACGCCCATTTTTTGTAGGTAGCGCGCCAGTTGGTTGCTGCGACTGTTGAGTTCTCTGTAAGTGAGGTGCTTGCTGTCGAAAGTTAGGGCGACATCCTCCAGATGCTGCCGGGCTCGCTCTTCAAATAACTGATGAATGCACTTATTTTGAGGATAATCTGTCCGAGTATCGTTCCATTCTTTGAATAATTGATTCACTTCATCCTCGCTCAATAAAGGTAAGTTAGCAATTCCTTGTTCTGGATTAGCGACAATGCTTTCCAGCAAAGTTTTAAAATGCCTCAGCATTCGGGCGATCGTAACTTCATCAAATAAATCTGTATTGTACACAGCTAACCCTCGGAGTCCTTCCGAATCTTCCCAATGTTCGCCGTATCTGCTCCTAAAATTATCAGAAGCTTCCCACAAATACAGCTCTAAATCAAAGCGCGTTGTTTGAGTCTCCAAAGGGAAAGAACTCAACTTTAATTCTGGCAATTCTAGCTCGTCCAGCGGCGCATTTTGCAGACCAAATACCACCTGAAACAGGGGGTGGCGATTCAACGATCGCTCTGGGTGCAATTCCTCGACTAGCTTCTCAAAAGGCAAATCTTGGTGAGCGTAAGCTCCCAGGGTTACTTCCCGCACCCGGCCCAAAAAATCTCGAAATGTCGGGTTTCCCGAACAGTCTGTTCGCAGCACTAAAGTGTTGACAAAAAAACCGATTAATGCTTCTATTTCGCTGCGGTTGCGATTGGCGATCGGCGAACCGACAACAATATCTTCTTGTTGCGAGTAGCGGTAAAGCAAAGTTTGAAATGCTGCGAGCACTGTCATAAATAAAGTCGCTCCTTCTCGCTGCGAGAGGGCTAAAAGTGCGTTTTTCAGCTTTTTAGGCAGTTCTAAATATTGAGTTTTTCCCCGATAATTTTGCCTAGCTGGTGCAGGGCGATCTGTCGGCAAATTTAACACAGAAATCCCGTGCAATTGCTGCCCCCAATAAGCTAGCTGAGTTTCTAATACTTCACCTTGCAACCATTCGCGCTGCCACTCGGCAAAGTCGGCATATTGAAGTGATAATTCTGGTAGGGGAGATGGCTGTTGATTTATCAAAGCTGTATAGATAGCCTCAAATTCTCGAATTAGCACACCGATCGACCAATCATCGGAGGCTATGTGGTGCATATTTATCAATAAAATATGCTCGGTTTCAGTCAGCCGCAGGATGGTTACTCGCATCAGCGGCCCTGTGGATAAATTGAAAGGGCGAAGAGATTCTGCTGCGGATAGTTTCTTTGCTTCAGTTTCCCGTAGTTCTGGTGGCAAATGTTGCAGTTCTAAGAGTTTTAAATTAGTCTTAAAAGCAGGAGAGATTATCTGCACTGGTTGGCCGGATACCGCTGCAAAAGTCGTTCGTAAAGTTTCGTGTCGCTGCACTATTTCGTTGAAGGTTTGCTCTAAGGCTATTAAGTTGAGGGAACCAGTTAAGCGCAGTGCGGTTACTACATTATAGAAAGGGTTTTCCGGTGCAAATTGGTCGAGAAACCACAAGCGCTGCTGGGCAAATGATGCCGGAAAGACAAACACTTCGGATTCTGAGGAAATATTCAGTTTTTCTATATCCTTTGTCAAGGAATTGTCATAAATTTCGGATGCCATATCTGTTGCTCTTCGGGGATGGGATGTGTTAATTTTTTGATGGCGCGGGCTTGCTTTTTGACGGTGCGATCGCCTCTTAAAACTTTCGCGAGCAAAAGATCGGAACCTTTAATATAATAAATCTGGGTGCGCGAGTGCGGGAGAGACGCGGGGAATAGAAACGGGGTTTCTGCCTGCAGGATCAAGTTATCCATTGAGGGGCTAGGAGTGCCACCCCCCAATCACATTTAGTCGCAGAAGGGGTCAATCGATTTTAGATTTTAGATTTTAGATTTTAGATTGAAGCCTTGACCCCACGGATAAATTCGGGGGGCAAGTTTCATCGGATACAAGTTTTTTATTTCTGGACGGATGAATCCGGGGGCTTGTATCCTGGATGCTTTCGGTCATTAAGTTTGTGATTCGGGTGCAATCGGGTGAGTTAGATGGGAGAATTACCGGGAGCAATTCGTGGAGAGGTCAAGCTGTATAGCAATCCTCAATGATTTGTGTAATTCTTGTAGGGGCAAACCCCCCGTGGTTGCCCCGCCTTGGCTGGGGTAGGCACTCTTAGCACTACCCCTACATATTTTTACAACTGATTTAGGATTGCTATAGTATGATTTCTAATTGCACAAAGTGTTCTTGGGGGGATTAAGAGCGGGATAGCTTTGCTTCACGCAATTTTCTCACATTTGTAGCTTAGCGACTACTATTGATTCAACAGTGTCCGCAATTTCTTAGATCAACTCACTAGAACTTGTGGCCTGATTTGGCAAAATACTTAAGAACAGTGAACGTGCAGTTTAAATTAGAGGTTATAGGCTAATGGCGCAGCGGAACGTATACTCGTCAAAGGACGAGCCAGAGGAAGTACAATCAGCAGAAGAAGTCCTCCACTCAGTAATGCAAGAACTGGACGCTTTGCATCAAAATGTCAAAGGCCAGTTAAATCAAGACATTACTCGGCTGCAAACTGAAAAAAATCACCTGATTGAGGATATTGAAGACCTCAGAGAGCAATATCGCAAATTGCAGTCTCAGCAAATGGAATCTCTGTCTGGGCGATACATTCAGCAGCAGCAATTGTGGCTGAAGCAGTTGGCTCAAGTTTTGGCTCACAATTTGCAGGATTTGTTGGTGCAGCGGTTCAACGAACTCAGCGCTAACTCTGGAAATTCTCTCAGCAGCCCTATTCCCAGCGGCGAGTTCCCGATACCCCTGCCGCCGAGCAACTACGACGAACGCGCCTCGCAGTTGCTGGCGGCGCTGGATGAAAGGATCGATCGCAGTTTCCAGATGCTGGAACAAGATTTGAGCAGCTATGAAAGCGAGCTTTCCGTGCGGCTCAACAATATGCAAACCCTAGAGCGGCAAGGGGAAGAGCTGTTACAAAATCTCGTAAACCGCATCAGGGAAGAACTCGAAGAAGAAGAAGAATATCTTGAGAATCCTTTCGATGCTCAAGATTCCTATGTCGAGGAATCAACTAATTCTGTTAATTCTGTCCGCCCGCAACTTCTGCAGCCAACACCTGTGGAAAGGCCGCGGGAAGCCGTACCGGCACCCTCTTCAGTGCCCTCTCCAGCCACCGCTAAAGCACCTTCTGTACAGACAGGTTTGGTGCTGGCTTTGTCTTCGGCGGTGGTATTGTCGCTGTTTAATGTTTGTTTGAGAATTCTGATTAAAGGCAGAAATCCTCGGGTGGTTTTTGGCTTGTTTGAATTTCCGGGGGTGGTGACTCCCGGTTTTGGCAATTCTTTGTTGATTTTGTTGATGCGACTGATTGTGGTGATGGCTTTGATGCCGATATTGGCCACATTTCTGTATCCTTCTGTCTGGAAAGATATTAGACGGTTGTTCCAGTCGGGCGATCGAGCTTTGTGGAGCAAGGTTTTAGGAAGCGCATTTTTTCTGTTTTTGTCTCAGGTTTTGATTTATTTGGCGATCGGCAATATTCCAGCCGGGATTGCGATTACGATTTTCTTTATTTATCCGATCGTCACCGTACTAGGTTCTTGGCTCTTGTTTGGTTCTCGCCCTAGCAGAGTCGGCTTTTTTGCGATAGTCGGGATTACCGCAGGTCTGATTTTAGCTGGGTGGCCGAGTTTTGCAGCCCCACCTCCGGGCGGCGGCAATGTCGGGGTGGGAGTCGCTGCGGCACTGGCTTCTGGGATTACCTTTGCAGGTTACGTATTGCTGACGCAAATGGCCGCGGGCAAACTGCACCCAATTCCTTTTAGTTTAGTTAATTTCGCCGCAATTTTTGTATTTTCCTCTCTAAGTTTGTGGGTGCCGCTTTCGGACAATTTTTCTCCTAAAATAGACCAAAATGTTTGGCCTGGTTTGATTATCGGAGGCGTTATTTTAGGGGTGCTGACCCTGTTTAGCTATCTTTTGAATAATTTTGCCATCCGCTTTGCGGGGGCAGCCTTAGCGTCAGTAATTGGCACTTTGGGACCGGCGATGACGGCACTTTTTGCGTTTATAATTATCAATGAGAATTTGCAGCCTGTGGCAATTCTCGGCATGGCTGTGGTGACATTAAGCGTGGCTGCTATGAGTGTGGAACGCATAATGGCTCCTCAGAAGAAGGCTAGTTAAGGCAAGAATTTGGGCGATCGGCCATTCCCAAACCCGGTTTCTTCAAGAAACCGGGTTTCTCTATGCCGAGACAATATCAATAGGCTTATTGCATAAATCTTTGATTGATAGGGAAACCGCAGAGGCATTTCAAGATAGGAGAATGAATGCCTACAATTGGAGTCTAAACAACAGAAACAACCACTCGAAAACCCACAATACTAGCCTTACAATCCGCCTGATATCTGAGGCGACACGCGCTGCGACAATTCGGAGGATGATCGTTCCAAGAACCCCCCCGCAACAACCTCAGCGAAGAGTCCCCGTCAGACTCCCAAACGCTACCATCAGCAGGCGCACCGTTATAATTATTGTGCCAAGAATCCGCGCACCATTCCCAAACATTTCCGTGGAAATCGTACAACCCGAAAGCATTAGGTTGAAAACTGCCAACATCTGTCGTTTGAAAGCGATAAACTCCCTTGGGCGCGTCAGCGTAATTAGAATTTCCGTTGTAATTGGCTAACTCGCTGGTAATCGTTTCCCCAAAGTGAAACGGCCCCGTAGTTTGCCCCCGGCAAGCATATTCCCATTGGGCTTCGCTAGGCAAGCGATAATTCTTACCAGTTTTGCGAGAAAGTCGATCGCAAAACTCCACAGCCTCGTACCAAGATACATTTTCTACAGGTCGATTTGCACCTTTAAAACGGGCAGCATCGGGATTGAGAAATATTTTAATTTCCGGCAGCGCCGCCACTGCTGTCCACTGGGTCTGAGTGACTGGAAATTTGCTAATATAGAAAGAGCCTAAAGTTACTGGGTGCTGCGGTTTTTCGTCGCTGTCACCCCGATCTTTTGGAGAACCCATGAGGAAAGTACCGCCACGCACAGATACCATTTCCAGCAGTGCACTGCTACCAAGAGGTTCTTCAAAAAAACGCGCTTTGCCGCTGTTAACATTAATTTGCTTCCCGCGCTTGTCTACTGTCACCACCTGAAATTCAAAAGTGCTTTTGACAGCAGCAATTCTCTGCGATGCCTTGTTCAATGGCGGAGTGGTGTTGGATTTTTTCCTCGGATTGACAGAGATATTGCTGTTGATTTGCCCGCTTTGATTGAGCGGGCTATTGATTGCAAGTTGTCCTCCCTTTGTCCGAAAAGAATTTAGAGCAAGTTGTCCTCCATTGGCACAATGGGGTTGGGGAGGTAAAGAATAGAGATTTAAAGCTTTGATTACTTCATCAGCAGATTGATATCTATTTTTGAGATAATCTTGAATTAGTTTGTCTAAAACATTTGCCAACTCGCTGCTGATTTTTGTGCCGACAGGCAACCGTTCTCTCCAAATCCAGCCGCCATTTATCGGGTCATAAAGGTCATCGGAACCGTCAATTTTTGGCAAACATTGAGTTAGCAGTCTCAGGCAAGTTATTCCCAAACTGTACAAATCGCTGCCGGGGAAAACTTGACCGCGCATTTGTTCTACCGGCGAATATCCGGGCGTTCCTACCGTCGTGCCTACTTTGCTCATCAGGGAGCCCGTCACTTGTTTGGAAATGCCGAAATCTATCAAAACTAACTCTCCCCGCCCTCCCCTTCGGAAAGCTGAATTCCGAAAATTTCCCGCCTTTGGCAGGAAGGAGTTAACAGAGGTGCGGCGCCGCATGATATTCTCAAGTTTGATGTCTCGGTGAATGACCTGGCGATCGTGCACAAATTTTAAAATCGGCAGTACATCTGCCAGCAACTGCCAAATTTTTTCTTCGCTAAAAGCACCCTGCTGAGTTAATTCTGCTAGTAAAGTTTGCCCCTCAATCAACTCTTGTACTAAATAAAGTCGCTTGTCTTGTTCAAAATAAGCAATTAATCGAGGAATTTGGGGATGTTCACCGAGTTCGTAAAGTCGTTTCGCTTCTTCTTTAAACAATTGTGAGGCTTTTTCAAGTGCTGAGGTTCCTTGAAATTGGGGTACAAACTGCTTAATTACGCAGGGATCGTCCATGCGATCCGTATCTACCGCTTCGTAAGTTCTGCCAAATCCCCCTTCGCCCAACAGTCGAATCACGCGGTAGCGGTTTCTGAAGAGAGGCGTGAGGTCGGACTGGCCGCAACTTTGACAAAATTTAGAGTTGTCGGGATTGAAAGGATGAGAACACGTCGGATTAGAACAGTAGAACATATCTGGGAAGAAATGATCCGGTTAAGGTTATGATATATCTTTTTGGCGCTCTTATGGAATACTAACAATTAATAATTGGTTATTGACAATTGACGGTAGGGAGGGCATTACCGGCCGCTTGTGTAGCCCCAAGGGAGAAAGTAGAACGCAGAATTTAAAACGCTAATTAATCCAAATAAAGCAATTTGAGGGCAAAAAATTCCAGCGCGATCGACCGATTTTAGCAACCCGCTTACCGCCGATATTCGTCTGGGGATCTTGGTAATTTCTTTACAGAGGCCAGTATAGTACAACTCGGCGATCGCCCAACCAACAAGCGATCGCACTCAAAGAACTATCCGACTAGAAACTAAGAAAGCGATTTCAATAAGCAATTCCCTCGCTTCATCGGGGTGTAAGAGTTCTACAAGCTCGATCGTCTTTAAAGGCGATCGGGGGAATTTCAACCTAAAATGTCATATTTCTGCTGCTTTCACCAATTTTGTAGTTCCGCTAAATAACTTTATTTTTGAATATTTTGACTAATAAAATAACTAATAAAAACAGACCACAGCATGATACTGACACTATTGTTTCGGTGATATTTGGTGAGATAAATATGATAAATCCCTGATCTTTAATCAAGGCAGAGAAACTTGAAACACAAAATGGCATGAAATATAACCTGAATGCCTGCCAATGATCTCTTTTGCCTTTACTAGAAGAAACACTTAGCATCAGACCCGTACCGATTACAGCACTTATACCAATTGAATTGAGCCATATCTTAACCGAAGGATCAAAATGAAAACAAACTACTATAACATACCAAATGAGATAGCACCAGAGAATAGCTTTATCTAATTTGATTTCGTAAAGATATTGAATCAACCCTTTCATAGCACTAGAAATGATTTTATTTTTTCATTTTTATTAATAAATACAACCAGGAAAATTTAATAATTATTAGGGAGGGATAGCCAAAGACCATTATAGCTAGATCAAGCGGTTATTTTTAGCTTAAAATCATGTTGCTTAAAGATGTTGCAGAGTGCTTTGCCAGCAACATATTTCATAGAGATAACTCAATTAACTGTTTCTCCGGCGCAAGTTCATTTTTTTGACTGGCGACTTCAAACCAACCCTGAACAGAATCTTTCAGCATCTCTAACAATCGGTTTTTAACTTTTTGATGTAGGTGGAAATATCGGGATCTGAGGCGCTTTTTACCGAGGCTTCGCCAACGGTTGCCAGCGCGAACGTGCTGCTGAGAACGGCAACGGTGAGGAAGGTCGCAAACTGTCGTTGGGGATGTACCATCATCGCTTTGGTCGGGTAGAGACTCGGTTTTTGAGCTGCGGCGGTGTCTTGTCGCTATAGGTAAATGGTAGCCCTCTGTGGTTCTTTAATCTCTCAATTAACCATTTGGGTTTTTCGCTAAACGATATCGACATCGTACCATCTGGAGCAACGCGATACAGCCATTTTGCCCCCGGACAAATAGACGACTTCATATCGGGAACCGATGCCGGCCATTTTCCGGTTTTGGCTGCTAGTGCTTTGACTTGCAGAATTTTCTGAGTCAATTCCAAATCCAGCATAGATTTAGCTGCTTTACTGGTTTGACTAGGAAAAATTGTAGATGTCCTACCTATATAATTCCACCACGCGAAGTCCTTTGCCTGGGCTGAATCAGAAGCGCAAAAATTGTGCTGGCGAGATGCTGCAAGCGATCGTTTATAGGCGTGATAAGTATCGATCGCACACAAGCGAACATAAGGTTTGATTACTGGCTTGAACCACACCAGGACATGAGATAAAGTCCAGTCTAAAATTTTGTCTTCTAAAGTTGGGGGATAGTTCGTTTCCGTCTGAAATAGTGAAAGTATTCCCAGACCACTAAGAGGGTCTGATGCTTCTAGTATTGAAGACCACGAGTATTTCCAAGCGAAGTCTTGCGAAAATTTGAACTTAGACAAATATTCTCCCTGCAAGGATGTCAATATCGATTCGCGGTAATCGCGTTCCAGCAAGCGCTGCTGCCACTGGGTCGGAAGGCGATCGGCTTTCCGCATCACCCCTGCTGGATATTTAGCCACAATCAAACCCACCAGTTGAGGGAGTAGGAGGGGGTTTTCTGTTAAAGGCTGGTTGATTTTCCAGGAGACTTCCAGCATTTCTGCTGCTGCTTCCGTCTGACCTTTACGGTATTTTTCTAGAATGTCTAGGGCTAAAACTCGTTGGGAATTAACCTGCCATAAATAAGGGGGTAGGCTAACCGTCATATCTCCTTCCAGAATCCAGGTAATATCTGTTCCCCAGTGCGGCACTTCATTATTTAAAACTTGCTGGCGAAGTTCTGCTAAAGCCGTTTGTTGGGAGGCGAGATAGCGCTGTAATTTCTCTGAAGGTGGATTTATGGTATCGTTTGGTTTGGCAATCTCAGCGTCTAGGTACTGATTTAATTCTTGAAAGAAACTTCCCCAGCCTACATTGAACCCCACTTTAGCGAAGGACGGCCTCAGCTTCAACGCCGCATCATTCGGCTCTGTTTTGGGAAACCGTTGGGCAAATGCTGCTAAATCCTGCTCGATTTCTTTTTCATGCACAGAAGCCATATAGTTGCCACCCACAATCCAGGCTGCCAGCAGTCCCGCCAACCCAACAGCCGAACCACCCAGAAATTTGAGCCACTTTTTCCGTCTGAACGATGGGTTTTGAATGTCCATAAACTCCTTTTTCGCGCGATCACACCTGAAGATAATTGCCAGAATCAATTTAAACTAAACCATTTTCTTCTACATCTGCCGATTCTTGATACTTTTAAAAGTTAAATATTGTTAAGACGAATTGGAGCGATCGGCGAGATTCATTTGGCGATCGCGCCCAGGTAATTTTGAAATATTCGGTATGGCGATCGAGTGTGGGAAACTACAATTCATCACATCAAATGAATAATTACATATTACTTTGGAGTTTGGGGCAACAATTGATTTAGTGCGCCACACAAGTATCCCTTCACCGTGTCCTTACTTGCACCCACCCCACTCGGAAGGGTAAAGATCATCTCAACATTTAATAGATTGCCGTCCATTGAGGCAAATACATCAATTGGCAAAGCACGCTGAAATGCTGTGGCGGGATTTTCGGCTTTCATTACACCTAAGTTCATATCCGTGCTGAGAGTCTTGATGCCCTCGCGCGCCAAAATTGGTCGTAATTGGGAAAATGCTCTCTCTATCGATAACCCCTCAACCTGAACACGTGCAGAAAAGGCGGCACCATTCAAAAAGTCCCCCTTTTTTTGAAAGCTTTCCTCGCAGGTTGTGGCAACAGCGGGGGTGGCTAAACACATGAGACCTAGACTCAAGACAAGCGATCGCATATTAACTGATTTATAAGAATGAAACAATCATCAAGATCATGATGAACCATCAGAGGATTGTTTGGCAAGTGATGCAAAGGTCTTTGATGGTTTTTAGGATGAGTTGCAGTCCGGTTAGTAAGCTGCTACGCATCTAAATTGAATACAGAGACAGGCTCTCCTGCCCGTCCCACAATAATTGTAGAAAAATTGACTGTCAAATTAGATGCACAACAGCTTATTCGATTTTATTCTAGTAAGTATAGAAACTAGAAGAATTAAGGGTAAAGACTAAAAGCGCGATCGCACCGAATGGAAGGGCGATCGCTCTACTGGTAATTTTAAAGTATTGGGTATTGCGATCGCGACCTAACGACTCGGTTCAGTTGCAGACCGCGCCGCAAGACCCGGAACACACACGCAGAAACAGGGTGGGCTTTCCGCTGCACGCTCATTGTTCGGCAACTGTTGATAACTTCTAGCTCATTTGAACGAGGTTAATTGATTGTGCCAAAGTGAATAAGTGCGGCGCGGATCGCGATGAACCACACCGCGAGTGTGGCAAATAGGTAAAGGTAGAACCGAAGTATGATGAGATTGAATGTGCAATGGACAGCACTATGCAATGTGCGAAACACAACGAATACCCACGCGGCGTTCACATACACTGTATCCACCTGCTTTGTGATGAACAGATATAGGACAAGCGCATAGAAAATTACCGGAATCTCGAACAGGTTTTTTAGGTTATCCGATGGATTGGATACGCTTGGTGGCGAAATTTGTGCCAGTGCGCCCGGTACAGCAAAATCCTTTTGACCGAGCTTTCTACTTGTGATAAAACTGATACGGCGGATGTACATATACACCCAGACTATGAGTGTTAGAAACACTGTGGCAAAGAAGGGAGTGAAGATTGCATCTTGCGTCATTTATACCTCTCAAATTTGATTATTTTGATAGTTGCTGGACGATAAAGTAGACGATATGCGATGTACAAGGCTGGAAGAAACATAGAGTAACGTAAATCCAATGAGAGGATGCAGTATCTCTAGGTGAAGAGGACTTTTGAGATGAATGCTGGAAAATTGTAGTCCAAGCAGGATTGGCAAACTGGCGGCGAGATGTCGTATTCTGCGTGAGAATGGGGCGAGAAACGACCATCCCAGTAATACTAATGACAGCCCACTGTACCCTCGCACTAGCCAAACATGAATATTCCACCATGCAGGATTATTGAAGTAGGCAACTCCAACCGTTAATAACTGAGCAATCAAGCAGACATTAAAGATGATTGAAGTCACATAAAAGCTGATGAGTATCCCACGTGTGGGAGTGCGATCGGGCTCGATTTCCAAACTGGTTGTCATGTCAAGTTGCTTTTGAGATTACAAGGGTAATATAATTCGAGTATTGCAATGCTTCTAGACCTCGATCGGGTACTCTTTTTCACAATCAAGCAATTTGGTTACAAGCCCCCGGATTCATCCGTGGGGTCAATTCTAAAATCTAAAATCTAAAATCTAAAATCGGTTGACACCATGACCATGAAAAGTCCCTTGCAGCTTTTATTTGAAGCGCTCGACCAGGTAAAGGACGAACAAGATTTGCGATCGCAAGTCGTGCCCAAAATCGGTGAGTATTTTGCAGCTAAACGATCGGGAATCTTTTTCTTCGATCAACGGTCGTTGGTAGATAGTAATCTTCAGAAAATACTGAAAGTTGGGCTATCGATCGAACACAATCCTGTTGTGCGTTATTTAGCGGAACGTCATGCTCCTGTCCATGAAGCATTAGTGACATCATCACCCAAGGTTTGGACAATAATTTGTCCCCGCCCCGATCATTGGCACGTGATGGCGGGGCCGATCGTCAGTCGTGGTCAATTAATGGGTGTAGTGGGTTGTACGCGCGATCGCTCAATGCCCGCTTTCGATACAGAAAATCTAGCGGATTTGAGTGCGATCTGTTTGCATTTGTCTGTTTGGGCTGCAACAGTACGCGCGGCGAAGCTATCCCGTAGGGAATCGCAACACCAACCTTTCAAGACCTCACGCCTAACGCCTCGTGAATTGCAAATTGCGGAATTGGTTGCTTTGGGGCGAACCAACGCAGCAATCGGGAGGGAACTTTGGATTACTGAGAATTCAGTGAAGCAAGCTTTGAAGCGAATGTTCCGTAAGCTTGAGGTGTCGTCTCGTGCAGAAATGGTTGCACAGCTTTCAGCGACAAAATATAATTTGCCAACTGTAAAAATGTCTCCATCCAACTTGATGTAGAACACTCACCAATAAACTTAACGCTAGAAACACCGAGAGCGATCCTCTTCGAGGGCTTCGCTAACGTACTTAATTGAAGGGCGATCGACCGCAGTAGTTTTGAAGTATTGAGTAGGGCGATCGAGCGTTGGAAACTACAACTCATCAATCGTCACTAATCCCCCCTCAGTGAACTGAATCACAAGTTCTTGCTCGTCGAGCAAAGCAGTTCCAATCAGAGGTCTTCGCCCTGTAGCAAATACACGAACTTCTCGTTCTTCCCCGTCCCAAAGGATGATTGCTTCGTGAACTGCTACTAGGACTTCACTGTTAAGTAACCACACAAAATTAATTACATAAAGACTCCTTGCTAGGCAAGGGTTTCAGTAGAAATATTGTGTAATTAATTCTGCACACCTACTTATCTGCTAAGTTTACAGGCATATCGTACAGGAACGGCAACCCCAGTAAGGTAACTGCCTCCGGTGGCAAACATAGGTAGTCAGTGAAGCCCGTATCTATGACAAACTCGATCGGGAAAGTAGAGCCGCTTGGGAGGAGAAACGTCAACAAGGGCGATCGCGTGCCGATCGGTCACAATACCAGAAATCACTTGTTGACACGCTCCATTACACCACCCAACGAAGCAGCCACATTGTAACCAATACGAATGCCAAAAAGTCGAGCATACGGATGCTTTGCCATCAGACTACGTGCGGCTTTTAGCCCAGTTTTATCAATTTCGTAGTCACCTGTTTCAATATCAATGATGACCATCTTGCCAATATTCTCTTCTAATTCAATTTTTTTGCGGATGGTGCTCTCATACAAATGTTTCGCACGACGAGCGACTTCTTCACGACTCAAAAGGATTGTTTGCATACATTCCCTCTTTTTTATAATTCTTACTCTTGTTATGGATATGATAGCTCACTTACACTGCTACATAACGCTGACCGAGTAAGCACGAATTGCCCCATCTACTGTCGCAATAGTCAGACCATTCTCTAAAGCTTAACAGATAAGCCTTCTGTCAAATGGATCGCGATGTAATGGTGGCAGTTTAGCCAGTTGAGCTACGCTACTTTCATCAAGAGAAAGACTGACAATTTGATGAAGATCGCGCTGCTTGGATAAATATGTTTCGGGATGCTCCGGCAGAGGTAACTTACCCAACTGGTACTTGACAATTGCTTCCCCGACTGAAACTGCACTCAAATAGACCTCATTATCTGGATCGCGAATTGCATCTCGAACATCTGTTGATAACTGGGCGTCGCCACTGATGAACCATAAAAAGATGTGCGTATCTAGCAGAATCTTGATTTACCTTCAAATGCACGCTCGGATATCTTCCGGCAAAGGATTATTGAAATCATCTGGAACGGTAAACTCGCCTGCACACAAACCGAATGGTCGTAATTGCTTGCTGCTAGAAATAGGTCTGAGTTCGGCGATCGGCTTATCTGCTTGCAGGATAACAAAAGTTGCACCTGCTTCCACTTGACGCAGATACTTTGAAGGATCGCGCTGAATTTCGTCAACTGTCACGTTCAACATAAAAATTCCTCAGTATAAAGCTCAAAAGCAGTTTCATGGTCTTTTTCAACAACCGCAGTGAACGTTCTGATAAAGTTAAACTAAAGTAGATGAAATAACCATTATAACTGCTGAGATAGCAACCTGTCGTACTCTGCGTGTGAACCAACCCAAAACCAAATCACAGTATCTCCATCCAACTGACCAACGGCTCGATAGTTGTTGCTGATTCGAGCAGAGTAGATTGGTAACTCTGGATGCACTTTTTTGAAACGCAGACTGGGATAATTTGGGTTTTCCTTGAACTGGCGATATGCCTCGCGTGCTTGCTCTTGAACTTGTTTTGGCAGATTAGCAAAAGATTTACGGAATTCGGCTGTAGTACGAGACTTCACAATGTTTCTGGATCGAGTTTTTGGGTTTTACCTGCGTGATACTCAGCCATTGCGGAGGCGGCAAGTTTAGCAAGAACATCGGGAGAACTCGCAAAGGCTCGATCCCATCTTAGATCGTCTTGAAGTTCTTCCAAAATCATTGAGGCGATCGCATCTTGCTCACTTGCAGACAAGGTTTTCAACTTAGCGATCGCACGCTCCAGTAACTCAGTCATGGCTAGCACTCTCTTAGAATGAAAATGGCATATTATTTATTATCACTTATTCTAGGCAAATCGATATCTAGGAAGCCGAGCTATCTACGTCGCAAATTCTGGGAAATACTTGTCTACAAAGTCCATAACCTTTTGAAAGTGGAGAATTCCTTCCTCTGGCCTTAGTGTCCCATACTCGTGGTCTAGATATCTAAGTTTCCAATTATCGGAGTTTTTTAGATAAACCTGTGCATAATCTTTTCCATGCCTGCGATCTAACCAGCGTAAGGCTCCAATAGCCCATTCTTGGTCGTATTGTCGCTCACCAACGGGTAAGTATGTGTCGAGATACGATCGCAAAACTCTTACCGACTCAGCATCATCAAAACGAGCTAATGCAAAACAATGAAATTGTCCTGCATAACAAGTTTGACTTGGAATCAGCAAACTTTCAATTTTCTTGAGATGTTGTGGAAAGCGCCCAATTCCACAAAGCCAACTTGCACTAATTGTATGCCTCCAACAACGGTTATACATCTGGATAAGTTCTTTGTCAGTTACTTCATATAAAGCAACTCTTGTCGAGTCCACAAACGCATCTACATATTCTTTGTCAATCCGTCGTAAAAAGTTACCGTGTAAAACGTTGAGATAAAGTGGCTGGACATAATGCTTTAAAATATTATATTCTGTCATTCTCTTTGAGTATCAAATTGTTAAGACGGAACATCTCAAATATAACATCATCGCAAATTGACGCCAACCTCTAAGGCGTTGCTGATTCACGGTATGAATCAACTTTTCGCTTGAAGTTACAAAACTCACCATACTGGGCTTATAGCAATTGGGAAATCTTGAATTCATACCTGTATTAAGCAACGCCTAATAGACAAGCTCCAGCCCCAAAAAAATATAAAACCCCCAAACCCGATTTTAAAATCGGGTTTGGGGGTTTTATTCCTAAATCTCGTTCAAATCACAACTTGCTCGGCTCGATCGCCGGAGCACGCAGAGACACAGTTTTATCCGCAGCAGCCTTAGCCACAAGCGACGGCACAGAATCGCGCAATTTTGCAGTCAACTGAACAGTAGTTGCATCGTAAACCTGAGTCAGCATCTTCGGATACAAACCGATACCAATAATCGGCACTAACAGAGCCGCAATAATAAACACTTCTCGCGGTTCCGCATCCACCAATTCCTCGTGATCGGACAATTCCTTATTTTCAGGCCCGTAGAAGATTTCACGCAGCATTGACAGGAGATAAATCGGAGTCAAAATCACCCCGACAGCAGCTAGAAATACCACGCAAACCTTAAATACTGGATTGTAAGCATCGCTCGTTGCAAAACCTACAAACACCATTAATTCTGCTACAAAACCGCTCATTCCCGGCAAAGCCAAAGAAGCCATAGAACAAGCAGTCCACATCGCAAAAACCTTACGCATTTTCTGTCCTACACCGCCCATTTCGTCGAGCATGAGCGTGTGAGTGCGATCGTAAGTGCAACCCACCATAAAGAACAAACTCGCCCCGATTAAACCGTGGGAAACCATTTGCAGCATTGCACCGCTAACACCCAAATCGGTAAACGAAGCTATCCCGATTAACACAAACCCCATATGCGAAATCGAAGAATAAGCAATTTTACGCTTCAAATTGCGTTGAGCAAAAGAAGTTAATGCCGCGTAAACAATGTTAACCACACCCAAAATTACCAAGATGGGCGCGAAGGTAGCGTGAGCATCGGGGAGCATTCCCGCATTCATCCGCAGCAAAGCGTAGCCGCCCATTTTTAGCAGAATTCCTGCTAGCAACATGTGGGCGGGTGCGGTTGCTTCGCCGTGAGCGTCAGGGAGCCAAGTGTGCAGCGGAAAAATTGGCAGTTTGACGCCGTAAGCTATTAAGAAACCTGTATACAGTATCAATTCTACATTGGGGGCGTAATCTTTAGCTGCGATCGCCCGCATATCGAAAGTCACCGTATCGCCGTAAAACGCCATCGTCAGCCCGCCAAGCAAAATAAACAGCGAACCGCCTGCGGTGTACAGGATAAACTTCGTTGCTGCGTAGAGGCGCTTCTTGCCGCCCCAGATGGACAAAATCAGGTAAATCGGGACTAATTCCAGTTCCCAAACCAGGAAAAACAGCAACATATCCTGCACGGCAAAAACTGCGATTTGGCCGCCGTACATTGTCAGCATCAAAAAGTAAAAAAGCTTCGGTTTAAATGTGACCGGCCAAGCTGCTAAAGTAGCCAGCGTAGTAATAAAACCAGTCAGCAAAATCAGCGGCATCGACAAACCGTCAGCACCCACCGACCAATTCAAATCGAGTTGCTGCACCCAAGTATAACTTTCTACCAGTTGCAAATCTGGATTGCTGAAGTCGTACTGAGTGTAAAAAGCGTAAACAAGTAGGGCAAAATCGATCAAACCCACAATTAGGGCATACCACCGCACCGTCTTGCCATCCTTATCGGGAATTAAAGGAATCAGCAAGGACGCAGCAATGGGAAACAGAATTGTTGTTGTTAACCAGGGAAAGTTAGCTGTATCCATTGCGTTTTAAAATGATCCATCAGTTATTAGGTTTAAACACATTTTGCCAATTTTGGCCTAAATTTTATACTTTCTTTAGACGGAACATTTTTTTTTGCTATTATTTGGACAAATTATGCGATCGCAACAGTGAATTTTAATGAAAGATTTATTTCTATTGGCTAATTGTCAATGGTGAGTTATTGAGATAATACCCGTTCTTAAAATATCTTCTGGTGGGAAATGGCATTGCCCAAGGCGTGTCAACTTAAGCCGATCATTTGCAAGTCCGCGAGTCCGCCAGGGGTTTCAACCCCTGGCTAATAGCGAAAGTCCTCTCAAGAGGACTAATAGATATCTCCCAAAAAGCCAGTATTGAACAGGCTTTCCGGCCTGTTCCACAATAAGAGGTTTAAGGAGTTCTTCAGTCCTCATAGCGAGGACTTTAGCTTTGAGACAGGGAATTCATTCCCTGTCGGACTGTCGGACTATCGGTTTTACCTGTTTGTTGACACCATTTGGACAATGCCGTGTCCCTACCGATTTAACTAACTCCAGAAACGATCGCAAAACCCAGAACTGCGACAAACACAATCAGGGCATAAAACTGAGCGCGACCGCTCTCAAAGTATTTCAAACCTTCGCCGGTAATCAGCGTGACCAAACCGGTCAGGTTGACGACACCATCGACGACTCGCAAATCAACTTCCATGACTTGCCGCGCTAAACGGCGGCTGCCTTTGACAAAGAGAAAATCGTTGATATCGTCGAGATACCACTTGTTGAGGGAGAACTCGTAAAGCGGTTTGATTTTTTGGGCGATCGCACTTGCGTCAATTTTACGGCTCAAATACATCAGAGAAGCCAAAGTAATGCCCAACAAAGCAATACCTACAGAGCTTCCGCCCATAATCAAAAATTCCGTCAAATTGAACTCAGCAGCGTGTTCCAAAACTTCTTCGAGAGATTCCCCTGGAGCGCGAACAAACTGCTCGAAATAATTGGCAAACGGCGTACCGAGAAAACCGATAAACACAGAAGGTACTGCCAGCAACACTAACGGCAGAGCCATTGTCAAAGGAGATTCGTGAGGCAAATGGTCGTGCTCATCGTGACTGTCGCCAGTCGATGCCAATTCCTTAACGTTCATCGCTCCCGGGCCAAAAACAAGACCGGGTTGCAGGAGTTGCTGCTTGATGGCGCTGTCATTGCCCCGGAATTCGCCCTCAAAGGTGCTGAAATACATTCGGAACATATAAAACGCGGTCATCCCGGCCGTCAGCCAGCTAACAGCCCACAGAGCGGGATTTGCTGCGAAGGCGCTGGCGAGGATTTCGTCTTTTGACCAAAAACCAGCAAACGGCGGAATTCCGCAGATTGCCAAATTTCCGATTAAAAAGCAAGAAGCGGTAATCGGCATATATTTCCGCAAGCCGCCCATAACTCGCATATCTTGAGCGAGTGCAGGGTTGTGGCCTACAACTGCTTCCATACCGTGAATCACTGAACCTGAACACAGGAACAGCATTGCTTTGAAATAAGCGTGAGTCATCAAGTGGAAAAGTCCGGCACTGTAAGCGCCGACGCCCATTGCCATCACCATGTAACCGAGTTGGGAGATGGTGGAGTAGGCGAGGCCTTTTTTGATGTCATTTTGGGTAATCGCGATCGAAGCACCCATAAATGCCGTAAAACAGCCGGTACAGGCGATCAAATTCATGACTGCCGGCAGCCCTTCAAACACCGGGTACATCCGAGCGATCAGGAATACGCCGGCGGCTACCATTGTCGCGGCGTGGATTAAGGCCGAAATCGGTGTCGGGCCTTCCATTGCGTCTGGTAGCCAGACGTGGAGGGGGAATTGAGCGGATTTGGCTGCTGGGCCCAAAAATATCAGGACGCCGAAGATTGTCGCCAGAGTCGCGCTGAGGGCGCCGGATTCGACTAAGGAGTGCAGGCGTTCGCCCATCACCTCAAATTCAAAGCTGCCGGTGGCCCAGTAAATGCCGAGGATGCCCAGCAGTAGGCCGAAGTCGCCGACGCGGTTGGTGACAAAAGCTTTTTGGCAAGCGTCAGCAGCGGGTTTGCGATCGTACCAAAATCCGACTAGCAGGTACGAACACATACCTACCAGTTCCCAAAAAATGTAAATCTGAACGATGTTCGGGCTGACTACGAGACCCAACATCGACGCGCTGAAGATGCTCAGGTAGGCGTAAAAGCGCACGTACCCATCATCGTGAGCCATGTAGCCGTCGGTGTAAATCATCACCAAAAAGGCGACCGTAGTGACGATCGCCAGCATCACCGCCGTCAGGGGGTCAATGATATAGCCCATATTCAGCGAGAAGTCGCCAGCAGAAGCCCACTGAATACTGCGGGTGTAGGGTGCGTGGCCCTGTAGTTGACTCCACAGCAATGCGAAGGAGAGTACCATTGACCCTCCGAGTGTGGAGACGATTAATATCGCATTCGCTTGTCGGAGTTTGTTGGTTGCCTGGTTAAAGGTGATTAAGCCTAGACCTACTAGCATTGCGCCTGCCAGTGGCAGGACTGGGATCAGCCAAGCGTATTGATAAAGCAGTTCCATGACTGATAGGTAGTTTAAAGTTTCTACTAGATAGTGCCACAATTCTTTACAAATTGTGGCACACGCCTGCGCGACTAGGCCAAAATACTCGATCCAATTCTCTAAGTATTGCTATAGCCGAGTGCCATCGCGAGCAAGACGATCGCACTACTTTTTTCATCGCAAGCGAGACGATCGCAATAAACGCCGAAAATTATTCAGGTGCAAACTAAAACTCTACGACAAATCTCACAGTTCTGTACCTTCAAGACGGGGACATTTATTTTGCTGTGGGATAGTTGATGGAAAAATGGGGAAAGCCTTCTGCTTCCGACATAAAAGCCGAAGACCTTCTCAACAAGAGCCGAATGCCTTGGAACCGTTACCTGTTGGCTACTTCCTGAAGTTGCAGCCGTTGAGATGGGGAAACTACGTGAGCCGCCAGCATCCAGGAATCCAGAGTCCGCCGCAGTTCCTCGCGTCCTTGGTAGTCTTCAAATCTAAATCGAACTTTATCGCCCTCAAACAAAATCAGCGTGGGCAGACTTGTCAGCCGATAAGTGTGGGCCAACTTGAAACATTGATCGGCATTCACCCCTACGAGCTTGACTTTTCCTGCCCACTGTGCCTCAAAACTCTTAAGCGTGGGGTCGATCGCGCGGCACAAACCGCACCAGGGGGCGGAAAAGTGAACTAAAACGGGGGTAGAGGCTTGAAACACCTCTTGTGCAAAAGTGCGTTCGCTAACCGACAACACCATGAGCCCTCAAAATTTAATAATTTTTTTCTATCCTAGGGATCATGCTACCAGTATATGTTCCTAGTGACACGCATCAAAAAAGGATGAATTTGCCACAGCAGGCCCGTAAAAATGACTACACCTAGATAGGAAGGGCGAAGAAACTCAAGCAAATCAAGGGTTTGACGCTTTTGTAGGATTGCCAAAAAAGGCATGATTGAGGTTCGAGATTTGATGGTTTCAAAGGATTCTCCAAAACGAGCCTGAAGCCGCCTGTCGCCGTGCCACACTCCGAACAGGTGGTGAAGTACCAAACCGATGGAAGTGACGAGGGTAAAGCTAGTGCCAATCCACAGGGTGTGGGCCACGCACCAAATCACTTGTCCCACCATTTGCGGGTGACGGGTGATGCGAATGATGCCAGTTTCGTAGAGGTGAACTTGGGGCTTTTGGACGGCGGCAATTTCTAGGAGGTTGAAAGTTGCTGGGTACAGAAACAGAAAGGAAATTGCCGAAAGTATCCAAACTGCGGGTTTAACTCCGGGGACGCCCTGTACTTGCCAAAGCTGTACGCCGTCGTAGCGGTGGTTGAAAAAGTAGACAATCAGAATGACGGCTAGCGGCAAACTGACAAGGGCAAACAAAACGCGGTAAAGTCTCGGCCCGATCAGCTTTTCACCTTTGGGCCGGAGGGCTGCTAAACCGCTGTGGGCGATCGCAAAAACCAGTAACAAGCCCAGAATAACTAAGTGGGAGTCGAGCGCCAAGTCGATCGTCATTGCAAATATTAAGAAAAGTTATTGATTCTCGGCCAAATTGTGTCACAAAGTATCTATGGGAGCATTCAGCGGTTATCAGTCAGTTAACTGTTCACTGTTCGCTGTTGACTGTTCGCTGTTCGCTGTTGACTGTTCGCTGTTGACTGTTCGCTGTTTGCTGTTCGCTGCCTACAGTCAACCGTCAACCGTCAACTGACAACTGACAACTGACAACTGACAATTTAGATATATGTCTGACCTTCCTTTCACTTTAGACCAGTTACGCATTCTCAAGGCGATCGCCTCTGAAGGAAGCTTCAAACGCGCCGCGGACAGCCTCTATGTATCCCAGCCAGCAGTTAGCTTGCAGGTGCAAAACTTAGAGAGACAATTGGACGTGCCACTGTTTGACCGGGGGGGGCGGCGGGCGCAACTAACCGAAGCCGGACACCTGCTGCTGAGTTACGGCGAGAAAATTTTATCGCTTTGCCAGGAAACTTGTCGAGCTCTGGAAGACTTGCAAAATCTCCAAGGTGGTACTTTGATCGTCGGCGCTTCTCAAACAACGGGAACCTATTTGCTGCCCCGGATGATTGGGATGTTTCGCCAAAAGTACCCGGATGTAGCAGTACAGCTTCACGTTCACTCGACCCGCCGCACGGCGTGGAGTGTGGCCAACGGGCAAATCGATTTGGCAATTGTTGGCGGAGAAATTCCTACCGAACTTGTAGAAGCTTTAGAAATTGTTCCTTACGCTGAGGACGAACTGGCTCTGATTCTTCCTCCATCTCACCCGATGGTACAACAAGAAACTATCCAAAAAGAAGACCTTTACAAATTGCAGTTTATATCCCTCGATTCGCAGTCTACGATCCGCAAAGTAATCGATCAGGTACTGACTCGCTGCGGCATTGACACGCGCCGCTTGAAAATAGAGATGGAACTAAATTCGATCGAAGCCATTAAAAATGCCGTTCAGTCGGGGCTGGGAGCTGCATTTGTCTCGGTTTCGGCGATCGAAAAAGAGTTGCTCATGGGCGTCTTGCACAAATCTCAAATGGACGAAGTTTTGGTAACTCGGATTTTGTCGCTGATTTACAACCCGAACCGCTACCGTTCTAAAGCAGCAGAGGCTTTCAGCAATGAAATTTTGCCTCAGTTTGCTACTTATTCGACCATCCTGGAGAAGAAAGAACCCCCGGCGCTCGATTTGGGATTCATAGAAATAGGAACTCCCAACTCGGCGGGAAGTTAATCTCTTAGGTCGCTGGCAGTTAGCAGTTCGCGGTTAGTTGAGAAATCGAAATCTGGTTTAACCATCACTTTTTCTTCGTTCTTCCCTTTTCCTTCTTTCCTCTTCCTTCTTCCCTCTTCTTAGCAAACAAAAATGGAAGTTTACTGCACCCGCCCGGGCTGCCCGCGCCCTCAAAACTCTTTTCCCGACCTCGATGACAGTTCGCGGCTGAAAACGGTGCAGCAAAAGTTTTGCACCGCTTGCGGGATGCCCATGATTTTGAGGGGCCGCTATTTGCCCGTGAGGTTGTTGGGTCAAGGCGGTTTTGGGGCGGCGTTTTTGGCCAGAGACCGGGATACTCCGGCGATGCGGCAGTGCGTTGCTAAACTTTTGCAGCCGTCGGTAAGTCTGACTCCGCCCCAGCTAAAAATCGCTCAAACTCTGTTTGAACGGGAAGCGGCGGTGCTGGAAGAACTGGGAAACGAACATTCGCAAATTCCGAGTTTGCTGGCGTTTTTTGAGCTGACTGTTACGAGTTTGCAGCCGGGAAAAAACGATCAGTTTTTCTATCTGGTTCAAGAATTTATTGACGGTAAAAATTTGGAGGATGAACTAGCTGTTAAAGGCCGATTTTCGGAGGCGGAAACGGTGGAGGTGCTGCGGGAAATTTTGAAGGTTCTCGATTTTGTACACTCTCGCGGTTCGATTCACCGGGATATTAAACCTGCTAATATTATGCGGGGTAAAAACGGTCGGCTTTATTTATTAGATTTTGGGGCGGTTAAACAAGTAACACAAAGTGTTGGAAGTGTAAAAGCTTCGACTGGTATTTATTCTTTGGGTTATGCTCCGCCAGAACAGATGAGCGGGCAAGAAGTTTATCCGGCAACGGATTTGTATGCTTTGGCTGTGACTTGTATTACTTTGCTGAGTGGTTTGCAACCGACGGAGCTTTTTGATAGTTACAGAAATGAGTGGAATTGGCAGTCGCGGGTGCAGGTAAGTTCGGGTTTGGCTCATGTTCTCGATCGAATGTTATTATCAGCTCCCAGCCAGCGGTTTCAATCTGCCAGTGAGGTGGAAGCGGCTCTGATGTCTCGGCCTCAACAGCCTAACATCGTCGTGCAGCCGCCGACCCTACGGACTCCGACTCCCCTACCGACTCAGCAGCTACCACCGACTCAGCAGCCTCCTGTACGGGTTCCTGCAACACCTCCCGGAGGGCTGCAACCTTCGCAGAGAGCGACTTTTTCGATTTGGGAGGTTTTGTCGGGGGCGGCGTTTACGGGTTTTGAGGCGGGGGTGCTGGCGATCGCCCTGACGAGTTTGCTGCCCTCTCCGGGCTTGAGTATCGGATTGTTGGGGATGATTGTGGCGGGTTTGATTTACGGCCAGTATCGCAGGGCGATCGAACAAACTGAGATGTTGATTATTGGCGCTGGTACTGTGGCTTTGCTGTGGTTTTTCCCGGTTTTACAGACGGCTGCAGGTGCGATTTATCCGAATTCTCCGATCACTGGCGTGTTGTTTGTGGGATGGTTGGGTGCTTTGGGTGCGATCGCTGGCACAGCTATTTTTAGATTGATTTATAAGTTACTTTCTAATATTTTTTAAGCTAATAGTCACCTGTAGAAAAGCCTGTTTTGAACAGGAAAGATGCCTGTTCCACAATAATTATGGGAGATGTTTTATTTAAAATGCAGACTCAGAAGTCTATCTACCCGAATTGGGTCATTGCTTGGGGCCCAGAAGTCCGATCGCACCCTGCAACTTGGGCAACTTCCGGTTTTGCCATAATCGGAGCTCAACCCACCTTCAGCCCCAATCAGCGATTTGTGCTGGTAGGTGACTGCTGCTTCGATCGCACCCCAATGCTCAAACAACAGATTGATACCGAGGGATTGACCGATTTGGCGATCGTCGCGCGGCTATGGGAACAGTACGGTACTAAAACACTGAGCTTGCTCTCAGGACAATTTGCCCTTGCTGTGTGGGATCGAGACGAGCAAACCTTGTGTCTGGGGCGCGATCGCGTGGGAGCAAAAACCCTCTATTACACCCGTACAGGAACGACTCGCTGGATTGCGCCTCGACTGCGATCGCTCAATCCGTATCACGATCGAGAACTTGATTTAGTTGCTTTGCGCGACTACTTGTGCTGTGCATTTGTACCCGGAGCACAAACGCTGTGGGAAGCCGTGCGAGAGTTGCGGCCCGGTAGCTACCTGTACTTACCGGATATTGAGGCCCAGAGATACTGGCAGCCACAGGAGCAAATTACTAACGCCGATCGCCCTTTGGAATGGCATAGTCAACAAGTGCGATCGCTTTTGGAACAACTGGTGCAGGAAGCGCTACCAGCGGGCGAACCAGTCGCAGCATATCTTTCGGGTGGTATTGATTCAAGTTGCGTCGCGGCGATCGCCACAAGACTGCACGATCGCCCGGTGCACACTTTTTCGATGCACTTTGGCGCTCAATATCCCAGCGAGATTGAATTTGCCAACCTCGTTGCGGCACATTGCGGTACTGAGCACCATATTTTAGAGGTTTCGCCAAAGCAAATTTGGGAGTTGCTACCGGAAACGCTGGCGGCGATGGATGATCCGGTGGGGGAAGGCTTGACGGTTCCCAATTTGCTGTTGGGGCGATCGGCAAAGCAATTCGCAGATGTGGTACTGAATGGCGAAGGCGGCGATCCGTGCTTTGGCGGGCCGAAAAATAAGCCGATGCTGCTGAATAGTTTGTATGGTTCGATTCAGGGTAAACCAGATCCGATCGCAGCTTACTTGACTTCGTTTCAGAAATGCTATGTGGATTTGCCACGTTTGCTGAAGCCGGAGGTTTGGGAAAAGGTGAAGAATGCGCCTTCCGTCTTTGCTGAGGAATTGCAACAGACAGAAACGACGTTTTTGAATCGGTTGATGCGGCTCAATATTGAGTTTAAGGGAGCCGATTACATTTTGACCAAAGTGAATAATCTCACGGCTGCGGCGGGATTGGAAGCTCGATCGCCCCTATTCGATGCGCGGATGGTGGCACTGAGTTTGCAAATTCCGCCAGAGTACAAGCTTTCGGGCGCGCAGGAAAAAGCGGTTCTCAAGGCTGCTGTGGCGGATTTGCTACCCGATGTGATTGTCAACCGTCCGAAAAGTGGGATGGTGATGTCGATGCAGCAGTGGTTTTTGAGGGATTGGCAGCGGCAAGCGCGATCGTTGTTGCTGAATCGTCATGCGGCGATCGCGCCTTACCTCGATCAAACACTAATCCGCGAGTGGCTAAACTATCGGGGCGAAGTTTTTCCCCGCTACGGGCTGAAGTTGTGGCTGCTGGTGACGCTGGAAATTTGGTTACAAGTTAATCGCCGTTAGTTACCCCCAATTACGACACGGCGCCGTGCCTTTCGTCGTGTCAACTTGAGCAGTTGACGCCCTAATTTGTCGATCGACAATGGCATTTTCTCTATGCGGTTTTCGCTCTTGTTTATAGAACCGAATTAAACCGCAGAGGGCGCAGAGGATACAGAGAAACGGAAGAGACAGATGAATCGTTCCGATGCCAACGGATTTGATATACAGCGTATTCTAGGTGTATTTCATAAACCTGGAATACGCTGTATATAAGCTGCTACGCATTTAAATTGAATCCAGAGACGGGATCTAACTCCCGACCAATTTTGGCCGGGTTTTTTTTGTCAATCGCCCGCCCTCGCCACAAATTCTCCTAAATTCTGCCAAAGTGTCCTGAAAGAGGTGCTGTGAGGCGAAAGACTAAATTAGTAGATGCACCCGTCGCTAATTTAGGATGATTGCATTTATGTATTTGTGTAGTTAATTCTGTCTAACTACTTATCTAACACAACTACGTCAATAATCTTTCAAGGAAAAAAATATGTCCAGTAAACAAGGTCAACCCCCCTGTCAACATACTGTAGAGTCTGGAGATACATTTTCCAATCTTGCACTTGCCTACTATGGTGATGGTAGCGATGCGAACGCGAACAAAATTGCAGGTGCAAATCCTGGCGTTTCCCCTACAAGTTTGCAAATTGGTCAGAAACTTCAAATTCCTGCTTAACAGATTTGGAAAGCTTGTCAAACTAACCACTGCTAATAGCAGTTATTAAGAGTGCAGAAGGTTAGCCAATCAAACTGACCTTCTGCAACTAACACTTGCCAAGGGATTTATATTGACCCGAAGAAGCCAGAGATAACTATTTTTCAATTTTTGGAGCGTTAATTATGTCAGTCGAAATCTTTACAGATTCCAATTTCTCTGGAACTAAATCCGGTTCTCTTGAGCAGGACTCTTCCTGGATTGGAGATTTTTGGAACGACAAAATATCCTCGATTAAAGTTTACTCCGGCACTTGGGACTTTTTTGAACATTCAAAATTCCAGGGACGAAGCCTCCGACTTGGACCAGGCGAATATCCCAGCTTCAACAATGAACTTAATGATACTATCTCGTCATTTAAAAAAGTGGGAGTAGGTAATTCAACTGGTTCAGATAATGATGTTCTGAAAAGAATCCTAGACCTTACAAACAATGAGCGCGGTAAAGTGGGTTTATCTCCGCTCACACTTAATTCCCAACTGACTGCTGCTGCACAGAAACACAGCCGGAGCATGGCAATGCAGGACTTTTTTGATCACCGCCAAATGGGGGAGCGGGTCAGAGCGGAAGGTTATCATTACTCACGAGTGGCGGAAAACATTATTGCTGGCCACTCTACACCAGAAGATGCCATTAAAGGCTGGATGAATAGCTCAGGACATCGTGACAACATTCTGAATTCTACCTATCGAGAGCTTGGGGTCGGTTACTACTTTTTGGAAAACGATCAGGGTAGCGTCAACTACAAGCATTACTGGACTCAGGTGTTTGGCACACCCTAGTAACGCTCGATAGCCCAATCAATTACAAGTTGGGCAAACACCTCAAATTCCATAAACCTGAATCGCCGTAGGAATAGCTGATTTTAATTGCAGTTATTGAGGATACAGAAGGTTAGTAACTCAAACTAACCTTCTGTAATTAATACCAACCCCTGGATTTATATTTAGCGAAAGAACTTGAAAAATGGGAATTTCTACAGATTATTCAAACGTTCCTGACTGGGTAGCTAAAAGCGAAGGATACCAGACAGGAGCAATGGTCAAATACCAAGGCAATATCTTTTATGCCAACTTCGAGGCTTCAGAACCAGGGGTAGGGGATGCAGATCATAATGGTTGGCGGTTTTACGATGAGTTGTACGATCTAACACCTCACACGCCGACCGCACAAGCTAAAATCATTGCCTATATTCCTACTTGGAGAAAGAAAGAGGGATTTAACTATGCCAATGATGAGATGTATCGATACATCACCCACGGCATCGTCTCGTTTCTCATGTTTAGTGAGGTAAATCTCGGTGAGTTTGAACCAAAGTCCTTGGAGGAGGTTAAGGCAGTCCTCTCAGATGTGGTCAACACTGGACATCGAAACGGCACCAGAATCTTAATTGCACTGGGAGGTGCAGTTGATTATGGATTTCTCAATTTGATGACTTCTATAGGAAATAATCCCGATAATCCACTTCTGGATCTCGCCGTACAAAATGTAGTCAATTTTGTCAAGTCAAACAATCTCGATGGCGTAGACCTGGATTTAGAGTGCTGGTGGGGTAAGCCCGGTCAAGGAGATATGGGAGGAAGAGCAAAAGCGGATGGCCCCCACCCAGCAGGATTTGCATTAACTTCATTTGCTCAAAAATTAAAGCAAGCGATGCCTGATAAACTGGTTTCCGCAGCTATTTTTGGCACCTCATGGTATGGCAATAACTACGATCCGAAATTAGCAGACTATACTGATTGGCTTGCGATTATGACCTATGATCTGACGGGTTCGTGGAATGCGTCTCCAGTCGGACCTCAGTCAGCGCTTCTTAAAATACGCAATCAAGAGTCTTATCTGCGAGAGCAACAGGGGAAGTGGCCCGATCCCCAAAATCAAGATCAAGGCCCCGTCAATAATCCGATTCTTTCTGTGGAAGATACTCTCTGGTACTGGACGAACCCATTATTTGTGAACTGGCAAGGTAAGGGACAAAATATACCCAGAGATAAGATAGCGGGAGGAGTTCCAATCTATGGCTATGACTTTGCCTACGGGAAAGATCCTGATGACCTGAGTGGTGAAGTACCTCCAGGGTATAAATCTATTCGGTACAAAGATATCCTGGCTCAATTTCCAGATGCTCATAGGGCTGCCAATGGCAATATTAAAGTGTCGGGAAGTACACCTAGACCTCCTTTTATCTCTGCTTCAGGAAATTACCCGTATACTCACAATATCTACTTTGAAACTCCAGACACTGCTGTTAGCAAACTGAATTTCTTAAAGGATGTGGGAGCGCAGGGAGTGATTATTTGGGAACTTTCCAATGATGTTTGGGAAGAGGGTAAGAGCATCATTAAAGCCCTTTACAGAAACTCAGGTAACCCAGAAAGCAGACCGGCATTGCCTCCAAGTGGGAAGACACCTGTGCCAAGCGATATACTCACCCCGCTCATTGAACGTATCGGAAGCTACACAAACGAGTTCGCGGCTGAGATAGCACAAGGACGAGAAAAGGAAACATCTAGATTAGGCTTGCTTGTCGATCCAAGTTTGGTAGAAGCAATCACAAAATTTTTCGAGGAAGCTGGAAAAACAGAGGGCGAAGAAATCCCAAAGGACGATAAAGATAAAATAATTGGATTGTGGATTGAGATAGAGGAAACCGCAAAAAGATATGTAGATAGTCCAAACCCTCTAAGCGTCTTAACAGATCTCAAGGATAAAGTCGCCGGATTGGTCGGGCTGGTTGGGTTGATGATCGGGGGAGTGGCTGGTTGGGTATTTGTACCGCTCTTCTCAATGATTACTTTGTTCCAGACACATATTTTGCTGGAGTGGTTTGTACGGCAAAATCCTTCAGAAGGTCAAGATCTAGATCCTGACAATGATGATGGTGATGAGGAGGAACAAAAAGAATGTGAGCGTGAAGCCGATGAGGTTTCACAACAAATACAGCGAGCCATAGATGTGCTGAAAGGTGCTCTTGATAAATGGCCTACAAAGGATTTAGGGCCTGTAGAATCGGTCTTAGGTATCCCAACCCCTACTAAGCCTGACGAGCCTGATGCGCCTACACAACCACCAAAAACGCCCATTCGTTTACCCTCAAAATCAATTGTTAATTTTGCAAATGGTTTATTGGATGGAGCACTAAAGGATTCACCCGAAGGCCATAGGATTATTAGCAAAAGACAGGAAATTATCAGAGATAGTGTATCTGCACAAGTATTTACAGTATATGAAATACAAAGCCAAGAAGGCTGCAACATGGCGATGGAGGCACTGCAAGGGTTAAAGGAAGCGGAACAGTTTTTGGCATCCTTTTTCCTTGGTTCTGGCGGTTGGATACTCCGTCTTAGTAGGGGGTTGCTAGCGATCGCTGATTCAAACGAAGACTTCAATGATTTACTCGGAGACTGGACTTATCAAGTTGGCGATCGCTTATTTGTCTATGGAGTGGCTGGAGGTGGCTGGGGTCATAATGAAATGCTGTTTGTGTCCAAGCGAAATGGGCAAATCTACTACCAAGGAGATCTGTCAAAAGATTTGTTCCCGAAGTTGCAAGAATACTTCGGTATCAATCCCCTTTCATAGGTAACCTATCTGATTGAATGTACCCGTTCAGTGGGTAACTGGGGAATAAAGGTTTCGGGGGTTTCGATTCGGTGATTTAGTCCTGTTTGCTAAAGTTGCTAGACTGAATAGTGCATCAAACTCCATTCTCCCCAAAAAAAACAAGAAAACTGAGTATGTTCGCACAAATAAATTTAGATCGCTAGGCAGGAGAATTTATCATGTTAAGTAAAATTCAAAAGAATATCCAAAAGGCACAAGAAAACCGTTGCAGTAACAGGCGGAAACGACCACCGTTATACACATTTCCTCCCTACTTTGGCGCGACTTTCTCAACAAGACAATATGATTTTACCGATAGTAGTGGTAACAACAGTAGCGGTCTTATGAGTGATAAAGTGTCAGTGATACTTTTGCCCGGAGCTTTTAATCAACGAGGTAGTGTCCCAGGACAGGATCAACTTGAACCAATTACAATATTCTTACGGATGAAATATCCAGAGTACAATTTTATCAAAGGACATATGTGGAATCAGGAGATTGGTGGTCAAGGAGTAACAGACAATCTTGTCCCCCTAACCAGCGCAGCAAATAGGTCTCACAACTATAACGTAGAAGAACCACTTAAAAATGCTTTACGTGATTTTGTCAATTTTTATAATACCAACAAATCAGACCATCCAGATTATGACAAGGTTTATGGATTTAAGTATGTAGTAGAGATTGAAAATGCGCCTTGGCCGAGCGTTAGAGAACTTATTGTTCCTAACTCTATTCATGTACAATTATTTCCCATAAAATGTAATATTTTTTATGAGATTATAGAGGATTCTATAGAGGATTCTATCATATATAATGCTATTTCTTCAAATACCAAAAATCATATTGAGCGATTGAGCGGCGGTATATGGATTGATCAGGCTGGTAATATGATTGATCGGAATGGTAATGTGATTGATCGGGATGGTAATGTGATTGCTGCTTAATGACAAAGAGCTTGATTGCTCAACTTTTAGCCCGATCTTGTATACAGGTAAGAAATTTCACATTTCGGGTGCATCCGTGCTATTAGATTCCATTCCAGATGTCGCTGACTTACCGAATTAGTCCCACGATGGAGGTATATCGCAGGTTCTCACGAGTGAGTGAATCGCCTCGCTCCGTCTACAGCCACGCCTCATCCGCTCAAACTAACTGCACGAAGACTATCTAGCTTGGGTTCAGTCTTGGAGCCATTCTGCCGCCGATAGTCCATGTTCGAGCCCGGGCAACTTCGCGAATCACAGCTTGAGGTAGAGTCGATCGCTTGAGTGGATCGCTTTCCCCAACTGCCCCCAAGCCCAAAAGTGTTCCGATTGACAATGGAACGGATGGCCCCGTCGCTTGAGGCGATCGCCCGCGATTCTTCAACCCGCAAATTTAACAATCCGTATTTTTAGCCCCCAATTTCAAGCACTATTTTACCAGTTACTGAGCCTGTTTCTAACAGTTCGTGAGCGGCTTGCGCTTCTTCGAGAGGGAAAGTTTTGCTGACGTGAATTTTTAGCAAGTTGCGATCGCACAAACGAGCACACTTCTGCAAAATATGAGCCTGCTGTTCCTGTTCCTCCACCAAACCTTCTAGCATCGGTGTCAACATTAATTCCAGACTAATTCGCAGATTCCGCATTCTCGCTGTTTTCAAATTGCCCAAAGCTGGATCGGGTTCCAAAATTGTTACTAAATCTCCATAAATTTTCACCGCCGGAATAGTTTGGTAAAAAGTTTCTCCCCCGACTGTATCGAAAGCCAAATCAACTCCTTGTCCTTGAGTCCAAGTCAAAACCTCATCGACAACATTGGTGTTTTTGTATAAAATAACTGAATCTGCACCTAGGTGCTTGACAAAATTGGCTTTTTCCTCATAACTAACAGTCGTACAAACCTCTGCCCCCTGCAACTTTGCCAACTGTACCGCGACGTGGCCGACACCGCCGGCACCAGCTTGAATCAGCACCTTTTGACCGGCTTGCAAGCGCCCTCGATCGTACAGCGATTCCCAAGCTGTAATTAAAACTAACGGTGCCGCCGCCGCCTCGGCAAAACTTAAAGCAGCAGGCTTGAGGGCGAGAAAGCGTTCGTCTACAACGGCAAACTCGGCATAAGTCCCGATCGATCCGCCCAAACCGCCATTGCAGAAAAAAACCTCGTCTCCCACTTGGAAACTTTGCACACCAGCACCGATAGCCTCTACGACTCCAGCACCGTCGCACCCCAAAACGTGAGGAGCTTTATCGGGGTAAAAAGTGCCGCGCGATCGCAACTTAGTATCTATCGGATTGATACCCGCCGCTCGCAACCGCACCAAAACTTCAGTTTCTCTTTGTATAGTAGGGGCGGGGATATCTTGCACTTTCAATACGGACGGGCTTCCGGGGGTTTGAAAAACGATCGCTTTCATCATGAGTGTTACACTAGATCAGATAATCCCTAGACTTTATTGTACATTGCTTAGCAAAGCAACAAAAAACTTTTCGTTTATCCCAAAATTTATGAGGGTTGTTGAAAGGCATTACATAGATCGGCAGCATCAGTTTTATAAACAGTTTGATGGCTTATCATTTCTGTTCAAAAATCTCTACGATCGTGGTAAATATTTATGAGGACACACTTTTTCACTTCGGGTTCTAAAGTTGGTGGCACTAAAATTATCAGACAGTTATTTGCCATCTTCAAACCTAGAGACTTCTCTCAATCATTCCCTGCTAATATTAGTAGCAAGCAAGTTTTCAAACAAGTTGTTCACGATTGGGAGTATTGCCAAAAGTCAAGAATAGCGTATGACCGAGATATACCTAAATTTTCATTTCTCCCCAGCATCCCCCAATACAAACATAGAATCTGTACAGGTAACTTGTTCAGTTCTGATAACCAATCCATAAAAAAAAGGGGGAGCGACTCCAATAAGGGACTACTTCATTTCTCTCCAAGTGACATAATAATTTCTACAAAGTCCCAAGATGTCATAAAGGTAAGAATAGTTCCTGCAACAGCGCTCTACTTTGTTGAGGCTGCCCATCAAAAGCTTGTAACGTTGGTGAATTTAAATTGCCACCTTAGAGCAAGTATAGATTTAGGGATAGATCGCCTCGTAGCTGTGGCATCCAATAAGCCAACATTTATTCCAACTATTTATGATTCTCAAAAAAATCTCACATCAATCAATCAATGTTTCAATCAGCGCCAAGCATTTTTACTGTCAAAGATTGAGCAGGGAAAATCTACCAGGCGCCAAATTCAGCAAATCACCTTTAAACGAAATAAACGATTAGAAAACTACCAAGATAAAACCAGCATTTTGATTATCAAGCGGTTGGTGGCTCGGAAAATAATTCAGTTCATTATTGACACAAATGTGAGAAATAAACACAATATAAAATTACAAAAAAAGCATCAAATTTTGGGTGTAATTCCTCATACCGAAATCGTAAAGTTTATTATTTACAAAACTGAGCTAGTCGGTATCAACATAATAGTTACACAAGCATATTATACAAATAAGTGCAGATTAGGGGATTTAGAGCCTGTCGGTAAGCAAGACTCTTATCAGGGTAAGATCGATAAACGCGGGTGGTTTCGGTCTTGGAATGAAAGTCGGATTAATGCTGATGTGAATGCAGCGTTAATTATGATTAGAAAAGTAAACGTAAACTCACCCCCTTAGAGGAGTGCCACAATCGTATATATGTGTTTACAATTTCACCTGTACGGTTTCAGCCTGTACGAAAAAAAATACAAAAAGTTCGGTAATGTCAAGTATTGCCAGGTTTTTTGTGAACTGTTAACTCTCTTGTCGCTTTCAGGGCGATCTGACCTTGTATTCGTTACCCATCCGTGACGATACTTAGTTATTTTTAAATAGATTGGCTTCAGATAACTACAATAATTGTCGAGCGGTGCTAATCGATGTTCGATCGAGATTTATTTTTTTACTTTGAGATTCTTGCATATCTTCTGGGATTATTGACGACTTTAGCCGTGGTGTCCGCGATTTATCTTAAGTGGCAGCCAATGCCCCCTCGTCTGCCGCCGGCCGAAGAGCAACGGCAGTTGCCACAATTAAACGATGATTTATCTGCCGGATTGAAAATTCGGAAAAACTTTGTGATTTTTCCCAACTCAAATCGGTTGCCGGCAACTGACAGCTTCTTGGGTAAAGTTTTAGGTATGGGTCGCGCTGTATTCTTGGCTAAGCAACAGCGCCTAAGTGTGAATTATTCGCCTATTCTGGGGCCTGGAAATAGCAAAACGCTAAGTCTGAGCATTGCGGGTTCGATGGGGCAAAATCCCGATCGCCCGAATGCCGAGAATCCTCCCAAAGTTACTGCTTCCGCGCAATTAGAGGAAGATTTACTGGGCGAAATCCTAGCAGGTACTGATTCGCCGGGGGGAGCAGAATTCTTTGATGCCTTAGTTTGCCACTTAGCCTCAGCACTCGGAGTTCGCACCGCCGTCGCTGCCAAATCGATTAAGTCGAAGGCACGCACCGATGCTGGTGCTGATAGATTGCAAGTTATCAGTTTTTGGAGCGACGGACAGCAGCCAAACTTTGAGTGCGACACCGCCAATACTCCCGAAGCGCGGGTGCTGGAGGGGGGAATGTATTCCTGTCCAGACAACCTCTGGGAAACCTTTCCAGAAGACCGCAGACCGGTAGTTACAGGTGCGCGCAGTTTTCTGGGAGTTTTGCTGAAAAACTCTTACGGCGAACCTTTAGGCATTATTTGTATTTTCCACGATCGACCTTTGGTGGAAGCACATCTTGCCAAATTCCGATTAATTCTCAGCATCTTTGCGGGACGGGCAGCCGCCGAATTAGAGCGGCAGCGCCTAGAAGCAGCACTGTCCACTGTAGAAGCGAAATACTGCGCCCTGGTAGAACAAATGCCGGCTGTCACCTACATTTCTCCCCTCAACCGCAAGGCGGCAAAACTTTACATCAGCCCGCAAATCGAGACTTTTCTAGGTTATTCTGTAGCTGAATGGAGAGCCGATCCCGACCTGTGGCTGAAACTCGTTCACCCAGAAGACCGTGACCGCGTGTTAGTGGAAAACGCCACACAGAAATTCAGCGATGGAGAAGATATCTTCTGCGAGGGGTCGCTGGTTTCAGAATACCGCGCGATCGCCCGCAACGGCCGAGTCGTCTGGTTCCGGGATCAAGCGACCGCAGTTCGCGATGAAGCAAGCAAGTCTGTTATCCTTCAAGGCGCAATGTTTGACATCACCGAGACTAAAGTAGCTGCCAGCGCGCTGCTAGAAAGCGAATACCGCTATTACACCTTGGCAAAAATACTGCCGGTCGGGATTTTCCGCGCCGACGCTGCTGGAGATTGCTTGTACGTCAATGAGCGATTTTTGGAGATGGCGGGACTGACTGCGCCCAAGGCACTAGGCGAAGGTTGGGCCCAAAGTTTGCATCCCGAAGACCGCGATCGTGTTTTGAGCCAGTGGTATCGCGCTGTAACAGACAAGTTGCCCTGTAAGTTAGAGTACCGCTTTTGCAACGGTGACTTCACAACCTGGGTATTTTGGCAAGCAGTGCCAGAAATGACCCAAGGCGGGGAAGTTCTAGGCTATCTCGGCACGTTGACCGATATCACCGATCGCAAGCAGGCAGAATTCGCGCTGCAACAGGCGGAAGAGAAATACCGCAGTATCTTTGAAAATGCGATCGAAGGCATTTTCCAGACAACGACCGACGGACGCTACCTCAGCGCTAACCCTGCTTTGGCGAGAATTTACGGCTACGAGTCGGCCGCGGAATTGATCGCGAATATCCAAGACATAGACCGCCAACTTTACCTCGATCCCATCCGCCGCGTCGAGTTTTTGCGCGCGATCGAAAAACAGGGTTTTGTGTCTGAGTTCGAGTCCCAAGTTTACCGCGCTGACGGCACTACTATCTGGGTTTCCGAGAACGGCCGCGCAGTTCGCGATCCTGACGGAAATTTACTTTACTACGAAGGCACTGTCGAAGATATTACCCTCCGCAAAATAGCAGAAGATAAGTTAGTACACGATGCTTTGCACGATATGCTAACCGGTTTGCCCAACCGATCTTTATTTATGGATCGCTTGGGACACGCGATCGATCTTTCAAAACGCCGCCCCGAGATTTTGTTTGCGGTGCTGTTTATCGATCTCGATCGCTTTAAGGTTGTTAACGACAGTTTGGGGCATTTAGTGGGCGATCGCTTGCTGATCGCGATCGCGCAGCGCCTGGGAATCTGTTTGCGCGCTGGAGATACCGTTGCCCGTCTCGGCGGCGACGAATTCGCTATTTTGCTGGAAAATATCAAAAGCACCGAGGATGCGATCCAGATTGCCGAACGAGTGCAAGCGGAACTGGCAGAGCCTTTTTACCTTAACGAATATCAAGTTTTTACCAGTGCTAGCATTGGGATTGTTTGTTCTGGTTTTCCTCCGTATCAAAGGGAAACCAGCAAACTGTCGAGCCCCGAAAATCTCGGAAATATCGATCGGGAAAGTTCTTTGTCTTGCTTATCTTCTGACTCTCCTGTTCCCAATGCCCCGTTGTCCATATTGTACGATCGGCCTGAAGAACTGCTCCGAGATGCAGATGCTGCCATGTATCATGCTAAGGGATTGGGCAAAGCTCGCCACGAAGTTTTTGACTTAAGTATGCACACTCGCGCCGTCGCCCTTTTGCAACTGGAAAACGACCTGCGACGCGCTTTAGACTCCCAGGAATTTCAGCTTTACTATCAGCCTATCGTCTCTCTAGTTACTGGTAGAATCAGCGGTTTTGAAGCGCTGATACGGTGGTATCACCCGCAGCGGGGTGTCGTATCTCCTGGCGAGTTTATTTTAGTAGCTGAAGAAACTAGATTGATTATACCTATGGGCTGGTGGATGATGCGATCGGCTTGTCATCAGATCCACGAGTGGCATCAAAAATTCCCAGCAAATCCGCCGTTGACTGTCAGCGTCAACCTTTCTAACCAACAATTTAAACAACCGGATTTAATCGATCGCATTCGTGAAATTTTACAAGAAACTCAGCTTGACCCCCGCACTTTAAAGGTAGAAATTACTGAAGGTGTCATCATGGAGAATTCCGAATCAGCAGTCGCTATCCTCGCGGAATTAAAAAATTTAGAAATTCAATTATATATTGACGATTTCGGCACGGGCTATTCTTCTTTGAGCCGCCTGCACACTTTTCCAACTGATGCTTTAAAAATCGATCGAGCTTTTGTCAGCCGCATGACTGAAGATGAAGGCAACGAAGCGATTGTACAGACTATTTTAATTTTAGCCAGTCATTTAGGTATGGATGTAATTGCTGAAGGAATCGAAACCATCGAACAGCTTAATTTACTCAGAGCGCTGCAATGCGAATACGGACAAGGATACTTTTTCTCAAAGCCGATAGACAGCATCGCAGCCACACTTTTGATAGAAAGTCAACCCAAATGGTAATGAGTCAGGAGTCATTAGTCATTAGTCATTAGTCATCAGTCATTGGTAATTGATAATTGGCAATAAGAAGTCGAAAGTTAAAAGTTAAAACATTCTTTCTGACTAATGACTAACAGGGCTGTTTCATTCGACCTAGGGGCCGTGCTACCCCTACTCCCCGTGCCGGCCCTCTTGGTCTGATCAGCCGATCGAATCGTCTAGGTCGGGGGTAGGCACGGGGGCACTACCCCTACAAAATTCATGTTTTTGGTGAGAATGAAACAGCCCTGATGACTAATGACTAATGACTAATGACTAATGACTCCTGACTCCTGACTTAAACTTTCGCTTCCAAAGACTTGAGAAACTCAGTATTTACCCCCGACTCCCGCGTCAGGGCAATTTTCCCAGTACGAGCAATTTCCTTAATCCCAAATCTATTCAGAACCTGGACGATCGCCACCATTTTACCGGGATCTCCGACAACTTCCAATGTCAGCGTATCATCACCAATATCCACCACTCGCGCTCTAAAAATTTGAGCTAACTCAATTATCTCCGATCGCGTTCCGCTAACAGCATTAACTTTCAGCAACATCAACTCCCGTTCCACACAGGGAATTTCCGTTATATCCTGAACTTTAAGCACGTTAATCAACTTGTACAGTTGCTTTGTCAACTGCTCGATAATCTGGTCATCTCCGGGTACAACCATCGTAATCCGAGACACTCCCCCTTGTTCCGCCGGGCCAACGGCCAGACTTTCAATATTAAAACCCCGACGGGCAAACAAACCAGCAATTCGAGTGAGGACACCCGCTTCATCTTCAACTAAAACCGAAAGAGTGTGTTTCATTTCTTCAAAAAAGACGCATTTCGTGCAATTCTACTTTCGCCAATTCGCCTTTTAGCAGAAGTGCACGGTCATTGAACCTTCATTAAACAATATGTTTGGCTCAAAATTCTTCAGGTGTTGTCCCTGACGGGGACTGAATTTTTGAGACCAATTGGTCTCAAAATTCCTTCAGAGAAAAAGCCGGTGTTGCAGTGAGGGCATCTGGTGGCGGACTTGTTCTAGTCGATCGGGATTAATTTCCGAATTTTTGAGACCAATTAATCTCAAAATTCCTTCAGAGAAAAAGCAGGTGTTGCAGTGAGGGCATCTGGCGACGGACTTGTTCTAGTCGATCGGGATTAATTTCCGAATTTTTGAGACCAATTGGTCTCAAAATTCCTTCAAAGAAAAACCCGGTGTTGCAGCGACGGCATTTGGCGGCGGACTTGTTCTAGTCGATCGGGATTAATTTCTGCAATCGCCACACCCGGTTCCTCTCCAGCATCCGCCAAAATGGCACCCCAAGGGTCTATAATCATCGCGTGACCGTGTGTTTGACGGCGGCCGTAGTGGTGTCCAGTCTGTGCCGGGGCGATCGTATAACAAGTATTCTCGATCGCCCTAGCTTGCAACAAAACCTTCCAGTGATCCTTGCCAGTGTAAGCGGTAAACGCCGCCGGCACGAACAAAATATCAGCCCCTTTGTATGACAAATGCCTGTACACTTCCGGGAACCGCACGTCATAGCACACCGAAAGTCCCAGCGTCCCCAAATCCGGCGACACATAAACAGGTGGCAAATCTTCACCAGCTTTCACAGTGTTCGATTCCCTGTAAGTAATGCCGTCTGGCACATTCACATCGAACAAATGTACTTTTCTGTACCTTGCCACTTCCGTGCCGTTTGGGTCTACAAGCAAACAAGTATTGTATACCTTCCCCCCCTCCGTCGGCACTGGAAATCCGCCGCCCAGAATCGTTACCTGGAACCGCTGGGCCATAGTTTTGATGAATTTTTCGCTCAGGAGCCCGATCGCCTCTGCTGAAGCAATCTTTTCCTCCTCTTCGCCCATAAACGAGAAATTTTCTGGTAAGGAAACTAACTCCGCACCTTGACGCACTGCCAGGTCGATTAATTCCTCTGCCTGAACCAAATTTTTTTGCAGGTCAGGCAAGCTAGTCATTTGAATTGCTGCGGCGAGATAAGACTTCATCGATTCAAAATATTAGTCAGTAGTCAGTAGTCAGTAGTCAGTAGTCAGTAGTCAGTAGTCATTAGTCATTAGTCATTAGTCATTAGTCATTAGTCATTAGTCAATAGTCATTAGTAACTAATTTGATAACTAAATAGTTGATATCCGTGGATTTTTCCCATTTAGGGGCTGGCTTTGCACCAACTAATCTGGTTTGAGAGTTTTGATATTTGAGCTTTAAATTAACCTGTAACTCATCACTCAAAACTCAAAACTCTCAACTTTTTTCTCCTAGGTTTTGCAACCTAATTTCCCTCAAATCTTAAGGCATCGGATGGAAAAGCAGGTCGGGGAAAAAGCGGTTAAATTCAATTAAAGCCGCGCCTTGAATAGATAGCCAAAGGATAGCCAATACTGGTGCGGTCGAAAGAAACTTGACAAAGTATTGCATGAATTCTGCTCCTGAAAATTCGAGACAGTGGGTAATTGCCGATCGATAAGCGCGCTAATTGCTAATTTCTAGTTAATTACTTAACTGTTAGCTATTAGCTCTTCTCCATTTCCCAATTTTAGCGGGGGGAAACAGTAATTTCGTCGTCCTTGGCAAACATTTCACCGCTGGTGATTGATGTGAGAGCTGCCAGAGGCCATAAAACGCCGCTCAGCATACATTTGATTGCCAAAGGAACGTCGATAATAATCTCTTTTTCCTCTGGGGTTGCTGATTTTTTGGTAACTTGCAGATAAGAACGGCCTACCCAACCAATCCAACCAGCCATATACAAGAACAGTATGCTAGGAATCAAAAAGTCCCCTGCTTTGCTCAAGTTGCCGTCTACGATTAAGTGCGGGTATCCTTCCGGGCCGCACATAGCTTGAGAATAGCGATCGAATCTTGCTTTCGCAGATGCGGGGTCGCCATTGGTAGAACGTGCATTTTTAGCCAGTTCCTTGAATTCGGGAGAGTCTTTGCACGGCACTAAATTGTAAGCCGAAGCAACTGGAGCAAAACTGATCCAGACACTCAACACTAAAATTGCAGCAAACAATCGTCGCATGGAATTGTTTCCTTTTGTTACAAAACAATAAGTTTTTGTACAAGCATTTCAACTTGCCGATCTGGAATCCAGATTACCGTGTTTGTTGACAGTGTAAAGTATCCACCATTAATGCGGCAAAGCCCAATAGAATGAGGGATTCCCGTTTTCATAGGTCAATGCTGAGCTAGCAATACCGCGAGGATATTCCTTCATTGCATCCGATGATGGCCTTACCTGTCGATCGGGCAAAAATCCCTTAACAATAACCTGAATACAGGTAGAGCGGGGGACTTGCGCCGAATTAGTTAAGCTAGCAATAACTAACCTATCAAATAAAATTAGCAGTTAATGGCAACCATTTTCGCAATCGAAACAAGTTGTGACGAAACAGCAGCAGCAATTGTTAAGAATCGTCAAGTTTGCAGCAATGTTGTAGCATCGCAAATTAAAATCCACGAGCAGTATGGCGGGGTAGTGCCCGAAGTGGCTTCGCGGAGTCACCTAGAAATGCTCAATCAGGTAATTGCCCAGTGTCTCGGTGAAGCAAACCTGAGTTGGTCAGAAATTGACGGCATTGCAGCGACTTGTGCCCCCGGTTTAGTAGGTGCATTGTTAGTCGGGCTGACAGCGGCGAAAAGCTTGGCAATAGTCCATCAAAAACCTTTTTTAGGCGTCCACCACCTCGAAGGGCACATCTACGCTTCTTACCTTACCGAACCCGACTTGCAGCCACCGTTTTTGTGTTTGTTAGTTTCCGGGGGACACACTAGCTTTATTTACGTCAAAGATTGTGGCGTTTATGAAACAGTAGGACAAACACGCGACGACGCCGCCGGCGAAGCTTTTGATAAAGTCGCGAGACTGTTGCAGCTAGGATATCCCGGCGGGCCACTGATGGACAAATTGGCCGCCCTTGGCAATCCCCAAGCATACCCCCTACCAGAAGGCAGAATTTCCTTGCCTGGTGGTGGCTATCATCCTTACGACAGTAGTTTTAGCGGGTTGAAAACCGCAGTTTTGCAATTAGTGCAGAAACTCAAGAAACAAAATAACAATGTGGGTGAGGAAGGCATCTTGCCTGCCTCTACAATTAATGATATTGCGGCCAGCTTTCAGGAAACTGTAGCTAAGGGTTTAACAAAAAGAGCGATCGACTGTGCCGTAAATTTCGGGCTTACCACTATTGTAGTCGGCGGGGGAGTTGCAGCAAACAGCGGACTCCGAAAACACTTACAAGCAGCAGCAGCAAAACACAACTTGCGGGTATTGTTTCCGCCATTAAAATATTGTACAGACAACGCAGCAATGATTGGCTGTGCAGCCGCAGAACACTTGCAGCGAGGACACACATCACCGCTAACTTTGGGAGCAAATTCAAGAATGGCTGTCAGCGATATTATGGAACTGTACAAGAGTCATTAGGCATTGGGCATTGGGCATTGGGCATTGGGCATTGGGCATTGGGCATTGGGCATTGGTACTAACTCACAAATAACCAATAACTAATAACAACAGTCAACAGTCAACAGTTAACAGTTAACAGTCAACAGTCAACAGTCAACCCAACGATGAAAATCCGCGACGCAGAAGAAAGCGATTTGCCAGCAATTGTCCAAATATATAACGCAGCAATACCGGGCAGAATGGCCACAGCAGATTTAAAACCAGTCTCAGTCGAAAGCCGCCTCCCGTGGTACAGAGAACACTCCTCCAATTCCTGGCCGATTTGGGTAATGGAATCAGAACAAAATATTGTTGGCTGGCTGAGTTTGCAGATTTTCTACGGACGCGCCGCCTATCAGCATACAGCAGAAGTTAGCATTTACGTCGCACCCGATCGCCAACGCTGCGGAATCGGACAAAAATTATTGCAATCGGCAATTGTGCGGAGTCCAGAATTGAAGCTTAAAACTCTCATAGGAATAATTTTTGCTCACAATCAGCCGAGTGTAAGATTGTTTGAGAAATTTGGCTTTCAGCGGTGGGGATATCTGCCACAAGTTGCCGAACTTGACGGCCTTGAAAGAGATGTCGTAATTCTGGGTTTGCGCTGTCTGTAGGGAAACGGCAATGGCCATTGGTGTCAACTTAAACTGTCAGTCCGCCCAATCCTTCCGTCCGCCCGTCAGTCCGCCAGGGAATGAATTCCCTGTCTAATAGCGAAAGTCCTCTTAAGAGGACTAATGAATCTTAAATTTTTCTTCTGAGTCCTCTTAAGAGGACTTTCGCTTTGAGGCAGGGAATTCATTCCCTGCCGGACTATCGGTTGTACGTTAAGTTGTCACCAATGGGCAATGCCGTGTCCTAATTTGGAGGAAACGGCAATGCCGTTTCCCTACCTCAATCTGCTAAAATTGTAATTTCCTCCAAAGATGCGATCGCCACATCAGCATTTTCCAAATGACTAACCTGGGCCTTTCCCCAACAAATCCCGATACAGCCAGCCGCGCCCGCATTTTTACCCATCTGAATATCGCCCGCTGAATCTCCCACCATCAAAGTTGCTGCGGGATTTACTCCGAGTTTCTCACAAGCTTGCAAAAATAACTTCGGATCTGGTTTATGAACCGTTGAATCAACTCCCATTTCTAACTGAATGTAGTCAGCTAATGCGTGGTGTTTCACAAATTTCTGCACAACCTCCGTCGTAGCAGCCGAAAGAATTCCCAGCTTCAAACCAGCTTCCGAAAGATATTTCAGCACTTCCAAACTGCCGACAAATAAAGGAGAAACAGCACTATTTTTAAACATTTCGTCAGCTTCGTCAAAAGCGCGGCGCGCAATAGTTAAAGATTCCAGCCATCCCCTGCCGGTTTCGGCGATGTATCCCGCTGCAACAATCTCATTTTCCCTGCGACTACCGACTGCTAGCAAGCCTGTGGGGTCGATGCTGCCAGGTTCGATGCCGAAAGCCATTTGTAAAGGCTCTCCAACGCCCGGAATTTGAGCGTCTGCGAGGCGCGATCGCTTCATCCCCAACAATCTCAAAAACTCCTGAGAATCCTCTAGAGTGCCGTCTTTGTCAAAGATTACGGCTTGGATATTAGAGAAGGTAATGCCCCGACATTTAATAGTTACCAAGAATCTGAACTCCGTAATATTTATATCAGGACACAACAATGTTGTGTCCCTACAATATCATGTGCGATCGATTAACCATAATACAATACGCTTGGGTTAGTGTGAAAAAAACCGATCGTGCGTAGGTTGGGCCCGTGAAACGGAGGGTGCGCTACGCTTGGAGCCCACCTACAGAAGAGTATTGAACCATAATATGGCGGCCGGGGCGGGTTTTTGAGATTGTCAATTATTGGCAGGTATTGTTGGTGAACCCGCCCCTACGAAAATCGCGCTTGATGACCGGAGATCATATCAGTGGCCGAGGCGGGTTTTTGAGATTGTCAATTATTGGCAGGTATTGTTGGTGAACCCTTCGACTACACTCAGGGCATCGCCCGCCCCTCAAAGAATCACGATCAATTGACATGATTTCTGTAGGGGCGGGTTCACCCTGATCTTCAACACAAATCCCAAATTCAATAAACCCGCCCCGGCCGGATATTACGATCGATCGACCGGACATGATATCATACAAAATATTTAAAATCGTCCTACTAAATTAGCCACCATTAATCCTAGTACAACCGGCTCGATCGGCTTAACCATATGCCTTTGAAAACCAGCTTCGATCGCCCTTTCGCGTTCTTTATCGCCCGCATAGGCAGTCAGCGCCGCGGCTGGGATTTCTCCTCCGGCTTCGGCAGCAAGAGCTCGCACTTCTCGAATTAAGAAAAACCCATCTTCCTCTGGCATTCCGAGATCGGAGATTAGCACGTCATATCTGCCGGGATTTTCAGTCAAAGCAGCGATCGCACTTCTGGCAGATGCAACTGCCAAAACCTCCGCCCCATAGCCTTCAAGCACAAATTGTAAGAACTCGTGCGTATCGATATCATCGTCTACGGCTAAGATGTGCAAGCCTTTTAGAGAGGGGACGCGATCGCTAGAGGCGTTTAAAGGCCCTACCATAGCAGTTGACTTTAAATCGATCGCCGATGTCAACTCTTGAGGCAGCGATCGCAACGGCAATCTCAGAGTCATTGTAGTTCCTTGTTCCTCACCCGGACTTTCGGCTTGCACCGTTCCCCCGTGCAATTCAACCAGGTGACGCACGATCGCTAAACCCAATCCCAGCCCTTGATTCCCTTTAACGCTGCTGGAATCGGCTTGATGGAAACGATCGAAAATATACGGCAAAAATTGTGCCCCAATGCCTTTTCCCGTATCGCTGACTCGAAGTTGAGCATGATCCTCGATCGTCGATAGCATGATTTCCACTCGTCCCCCCGCCGGAGTAAACTTAATCGCATTCGACAGAAGATTCCACACAACTTGCTGCAAGCGATTGATATCCCCTAAAACAGTCGTAGAAATCAACTCCGAAACAATTTGAATGTTTTTTGCTTCGGCTGATAATTCAACCCCCTCCAGCGCAGCTTGCACCACTAACCGCAGATCGATCGGACAAATGCACAGTTGAAGCTTGCCAGTCGTAATCCGGGAAATATCCAGGATATCTTCTATTAACTGAGATTGCGCTCTCGCGCTGCGCTCGATCACATCTAAAGCCTTAGTAACGGCTGCTTCCTTCAGTTTCCCGGAACGCAGAATTTGTGCCCAGCCCAGGATCGGAGTCAAAGGATTGCGTAATTCGTGGGAGAGATTCGCCAGAAATTCATCTTTACTACGGTTGGCTGTTTCTGCCTCGTGGCGGGCCACCTGTTCCTGCAGTAATAACTGCGATTGTACAGTCTCAAACTGCTTGCGCTCCGTGATATCCTCGATCGACAACAGAATCATTAAAGCTCGATCTTCTGGTTCAAGTTTACAAGCATTCAGCAACATGGTTTTGGGCCCGATATTATCAAACAGGTGAGTCCACTCATAATTTTGAAGCTGAACATCACTAACCAGAATATCTTCCAGAATCCATCGCACTTGGGGGATATTCCACTGCCCGTTGCCTAGCTCAAACAGCGAAGATGTTGCTGCTTCTGACGGTGAAACCTGAAACATTTCATAGAACGAGCGATTTGCTTTATTCACTCGGAAATCAGCATCTAGGACGACTAAAGGCGTTTGCACAGTTTCCACAATGGTTTCAGCATAATTTCGGGCATCCTGCAAGGTTTTGGCACTGCGTTTAAGAGCATCAATATCGAGCAAAACCATCACCACACCGTCAATCTGGTTTTCCGTTGTCCGGTAAGGACGAATGCGGAGGTTGTACCAATATCCCGATAAAGTTTGAACTTCTTGTTCTTTCGTCTGGAGAGTATCAATCACCTCCAAAATCATCTGTTCCAAGTCAGGAAGGTTCAGAGTTGAGCGGATGTCGCTGAAATGTCGTCCAACATCTGTGGGAATCACACTAAAAATTTGCTGTGTCGCTGGCGTAAAGCGTCGAATCTGTAAATCGTTTGTCAGCATTAAGATAGGGATATTGATATTGGAAAGCAAATTTATCAGATCGTTATTGACCAGGCTTTGTTCAATATTCCGGCTGCGAAGTTCGTCGTTAGTGGTAGTGAGTGCCTCGTTAGTGGCTTGAATCTCTTCTTTGGCAGTTTCTAACTCCTCATTGGTGCTTTGCAACTCCTCGTTGCTCGATAGGATTTCTTCGTTCGCAACTTTGAGGTCTTGGTTGAGACCTTCCTGATCCTGGATCACCGCTTGCAGTTGGGCTTGAACTGCTGTTTTTTCTTGGTTAGCGGCTGCAAGTTGCTGCCTCAGCAGCTCAATTTCATAATATAGATCAGCTTGATCTAAGCTTTCAGAAGTGAGGGTGCTGAGGTTAAGCACACTGCGTGAAACTTCTTCAAATAGCACCAAAAAGTAGCGTCCTTCGACGGCCTGTGGCCGGAAGGGAATCACCTCAAAATTGACGATACTCGATCGTCCGGCTGATTCAAGCAATACCCTCTCTTTTCTAATGGTTACGTTCTGCGTTTCTGCCTCATAAATCGCGGTGCGAAGCTCAACCACCAAGCCTGCCCTTGCCATTGCCAGCAAGTTTAAGTTGGGCGTTCCGGCTACCACTCTCAAGTAAGGATCGGTGTCTCCCCGCACTTGCAGGATTTTCATCTGCTCGTTGACTACCACACTGGGTGGGGCATATCGATTTAAAATCAGTTGGTCAGTTTGTTGTTGTAAATCAAAGCTATTCCTAAACTTGTCCTTCTCTTGCTGCCGTTCACGTGCTTTAGCGATGGGATAGGAACTCGGCGTAAACGAAAGATTGGGACGAGTCGCAGTCAACTTTTTGGCATAAATTTTATACTTTTTATCCAATGAAGTAAACAAGTAGGAAAAATCTCCGGTACTCTCAGCAGTGCCTAACAAGAGAAAGCCCGTTGGGTTGAGACTGTAATGGAAAATCGGCATCACTTTTGTTTGCAATGACTCTCCAAAGTAGATCAGCACATTGCGACAGCTAACTAAATCGATATTGGAAAAAGGCGGGTCGCTGCCTAAGTCTTGTCGGGCAAATACACAAAGTTCACGGACTGCCTTGCTGATTTTATAGCTACCTCTTGCTTCGGGAATAAAGAAGCGAGTACGGCGCTCTGGTGAAACCTCTACCATCTGGTTTTCTGAGTAGACGCCAGACCTCGCTTTATCGATCGCCTGTTCGCCAATGTCCGTGGCAAAAATCTGAATCGGTGGCTGGATAGCTCGATCGCCCAAAAACTCTAACAAGCAAATCGCGATCGAATAAACTTCTTCACCTGTCGAACATCCTGCCACCCAAATCCTAATCGGAGTTTCGGCCGATTTATTTTGAATAATCGTGGGGAAAACCAGTTCTTTTAACTTTTCAAAGGCTTCGGGATCGCGGAAGAAACTGGTAACGTGGATCAGGATTTCTTCATACAGGGCTGTGACTTCAGCCGAATTGTGTCGAAGATGTTGGGCGTAATCATTCAAGCTTTCCAGCTTGTACAACACCATCCGTCGCTGGATGCGTCGAGAGATCGTGGTGGGTTTGTAGTGACTAAAATCAACGCCTGTGCTCGATTTCAGCAGCGCAAAAATAGTTGTCAGGGCATCTCCCTGTTCGGGCGATTCCTCAACTTTTGTCAGGGGAAGCGGGCCAGTGAGAAGCGGACTGCGACTATAGTTTCCCAGTTCCTCGGCAATTTTTTCCGGTGGCAGAATGAAATCGACATTGCCTGTCGCAACAGCGGTATTCGGCATACTATCGACTTTTGCTGTGTCTTGACATTGAGCAAAAGTCATGCCTCCGGCTGCTTTGATTGCCTTGAGCCCCAGCGAACCGTCTCCGTCTCCCCCGGATAAAACTACGGCGATTGCTTTGTGCCCGCGATCGATCGCCAATGAGGTAAAGAACGCATCTCCTGGCATATATTTGCCATAAATCTTCTCGCGAGGTGATAGTTGCAGCACGCCTTTACATAGCACCATCTTGGTGTTGGGCGGAATAACGTAGACTTGATTGGGTTCTACAGCTACGCCGTCTTTTACCTCATTAACAGGCATTTGCGTCGTTCTCGCGAGAATCTCGCTCAGCAGACTTTTGTGATTGGGATCTAAATGCTGAATCAGCACAAACGCCATACCCGTATCGGCTGGTAAATTGCTCAGTAACCCCATGAATGCTGCCAAACCTCCTGCTGAGGCGGCAATCCCAACAATGGGAAACGGGGCATCGGTTTCGGCTAATTGTTCGGAATCGAGGGCGACTGGTGCGATCGATTCGGGTGTATTTTCTGGAGGTAATTGAGGAGAAGTCATGATGTGAAGTCCTTGACTTCAGTTATTTAGGAGCCAACATATTGGTAAGCGTGTGGCTGGTTAATTTAGACTATTTTTATCAGAGCTTAGGTTATCACCAGAAGGCTGGTAGCTTAAGGATGAGATGTGGCTTTTAAGTAGGGAAACTCCAACAGCCTTTCGTCGTGTCAACTTAAGCTGTCAGTCCAGCAAATCCTCACGCCCACCCTCCAGTCCGCCAGGGAATGAATTCCCTGTCTAATAGCTAAAGTCCTCTTAAGAGGACTAATGAGTTCTTCAGTCCTCTTAAGAGGACTTTAGCTTTGAGGCAGGGGTTTCAACCCTTGCCGGACTGTCGGACTGTCGGACTATTGGTTCTACCTGGTTGTTGACACGACGAAAGGCTCTTGGAGTGTCCCTACCCGTTATCTGTTGGAGTGTCCCTACCCGTTATCTGTTGGGGCGATCGCAACAATAGGCTGGCAATAACCAAGTAGTATATCAGCGTTTGTACCTAGCTTTTTTCAGCGACAAGTGTAGGAGACAGCGGGATTACTGATTCTGTATTAATTCTAGCAGTATAAGCGACTTGTGCGCCTTGTATTCCTTTTAAATCTTCTACTCGTTTTTGAATTTCGGAAACTCCAGCAGCTTTTAATGCTGTTAAAAATGCTTCGTCGCTGTAAACATCTTCGGAAAAGGAAACTTCGTCACTTTTAGAAAGATTTTGAATGCGGGCGGCTTTGTTGACTGTAGAGCCAAAATAGTCGATCGAATTATTAAGATTTACCAGCAAAGCCGTACCTCGGTGAATGCCAATTCTGACTTGAATCCACTCTTGTTGTTGGCGAGTTGAGTTATACTCTCTCAAACAACCTACAGCATCAGCGACAGCCATAATTGCTTGTTCGTTGCTGATAAAAGAAGCCATGACCGCATCGCCGATGGTTTTAATGACTTTACCGCCAAATTTCTCGATCGACTCAAAGAAAATTTCAAAATGATCGCGCACAATATTGTAAGCTTTAGTATCTCCCAGTGTTTCGTACATTCTGGTAGAACCGGTAATATCAGTAAACATAATAGTAATCGCCCGAATCTTGACTCGCTCTCTTTCCGAGATTACTTGATCGCCGAACAAACGCTTATAATCCGGGTGATGAAGCAGTTGCATTCCTGATAGTCGCAGGGGCAGTTGTTCTACTGTCAATTCATCGGGCAATTCATCTGAATGCAAAATCAGCCCCGACAAATTGTGTTCGGTATTAGTTAATTCGAGCTTAAGTTTTCCGGGACGCACGGCAAGCTCTTTTTTATCAAAATCTGGGCCGGCTAACTGCTGGAGTTTAATTTCTTGTATCTCTTCTGTTTCTTCGCCTTCAACCTTTAAAATCCCTTTAGCTAAAGTCAGGGGACAGCAGTAGCGGTATCGACCTTCTTCTAAGCTAACTATCTCGGATTCGGTGCAGTAGAGAGGTGTCACCAGTTGCAGTTTGCTCTGGAGTACGGGAGGGGGAGCGCAGACGGGCCGCAGTTGCGGGTCTTCGATTTCTTTGTTCAGGGAAAAAGTAACTTCGACACGATCGAGCAAATCAATTTTAAACTCGCGCTCGCACATCGGGCAAAAAGACATTTCTGATGTGTCTGCCAACTCCTTAAATTCTTCTGTAATCATGTTGCAGTGGGGGCAGTGAATATCCCAGTGCAAGTCGAAGGCGCCGGCTTTCACTCCGTGCAGAAATTCGGAAGTAATTTTTTTAACATTCTTGACTGTATCGCCTGCTACATAGTAAGGATTAATTCTCAATCTCTGCAAAATGTGGGAACCGGTTAACCAGTTTTCAATTTGGTCGATCGTTCCTTTGCTACAATTGGGACGTTTTTTTAGCTGTTCTAATTTTTCTTTTAATAGTTCGATGTTCATAATCCACTTGCCTTTGACCGTCAGGGCAAGAAATTTATAAGAATTTTGTTGTAGAATTTGCTCTTCTTGTTGGTTCTGCCGTGAGAATTCTGATGAGCTTGCACCTGTGCCGATGTCTCTAACCTTTATAAATCTTAACAAATTAGCACGATGAAGGCCATGCCTATTTAGGCAGATTGATCGCGCTGCCAATTTTTTTAATTCAAAGTGCGATCGGTGCATCGGCCTACAGAAAGATATTAAATCTCGGTAATTAAAAATGGGGAATTGGCAATTGAGAATTCTAAACCAATACGCTTGGGTTAAAACTATTTATTCCGGGCGATATCCCCCTAAATCCCCCTGATTGTTGGGGGACGCAAGAGTAAGTTCTTGTCCCCCCCTTGTAGGGGCGGTGCCCCCGTGCCCGCCCGGTTGCGCCAGGGTGATCGAGCTTCACTGAACCGTATTGAACTGTCAACCACCCAGCAGCGACTAATGACTAATAATTAATGACTAACTAAAAAAAAAGAGGGAGTTTTCCCTCTTTTAATCACACTAACTGCGCTGTTATTCTTCCGTCGCAGGAGGGATTTCTTCCTCTACATCTAATACTGCTTCGGGTGCTGCTTCTGGTGCTGCTTCTGGTGCTGCTTCGGGTGCTACTTCCGGCAGATCCTCTTCCATTGCTGAGGGTACATCTTCGAGTATTTCGTCGGAGAGGTCATCATCAGCATCAGTTGAGTCTACAGGAATGTCTATGCCTGCTTTAGCTTGCTTTTGAGCGAGCATTTTCTCGCGGAACTTAGCTGCCATTTCCTCAGCTTTTTCGTATACCAATTCGCGATTTTTGACCATCGCGCCCGGTTCCGGTTCCAACTGCTTGGTGGAGAGAGAAATCCGGCCCCTCTCGGCATCCAAGTCAATGATCATCACTTTCACTTCGTCGTTGACATTGAAGACGCTATGAGGCGTATCGATGTGATCGTGCGAAATTTCCGAGATGTGCAGCAAGCCGCTGACGCCGCCGATGTCGATAAAGGCACCGTAAGGCTTGATACCGCGTACTGTACCGATGACGACTTCCCCGACTTCGAGGCGGTTCATCTTGCGCTCAACTAAGGCGCGACGATGACTCAACACTAGGCGGTTGCGGTCTTCGTCTACCTCTAAGAATTTTAATGGTAATTCTTCGGCGACTAATTCTTCCTTCGGTTTGCGGGTACTTATATGAGAACCGGGAATAAAGCCTCGCAAGCCTTCTATTCTCACGAGTGCGCCGCCGCGGTTGGTGGCAAATACTTGCGATCGTACTGTGGCATCTTCTGCTTGCAGTTGTCGCACTCTTTCCCACGCCCGCATATACTCGATGCGCCGGATGGACAGGGTTAATTGTCCGTCTTCATTTTCATCGGTTAGAATGAAAAATTCTCTGGTTTCGTTAGATTGCAATACCTCTTCAGGGCTTTCGACTCGATTGATCGACATTTCCTGAATGGGAATGTACGCTGCTGTTTTAGCACCGATATCAATCAGAGCGCCCCTCGGTTCTATACTAAAAACTGTACCCGCTACTACATCGCCCGGGCTAAAGTGATAGTCATATTTATCAAGTAGGGCTGCAAAATCTTCGTGAGTAAAGCCGATGTCTTTGACTGTGGTTTTGAGATTGACCATGCGAATAGTTTCCTAGGATTTCTCTCCTTCATGTTTTTCGTTTGTGCCGGCAGATATTAGAGATTTTGGTGAAAAAGCGATTAACTTTTTTCAAAATCTTTTACTAAAGTCAGTTTTTGCTAACTTTTGCCAGGTGCAACTGCACACCAGCGCTTGCCATTACTGTTACTCCATACTCTGTGTTAAAACGTTGAATCTTAACATTCCGAGTCAAGTAGACTATTTTGACACTCTCAGGTATAAATAAACTGAGATTCTTCGTTCAACGAGCCGACTTGCTGGCGACAGGATTACTCCCGTCTAAGTAGAGGTCGGTTTCTCCAGAAGCGTAAATTTCGGTATGCCCTACCGTATTTAATTAGGCACCGATCTTTAGTTAGGTTTTGTTCAAATGCGAGCTTTCCTAAACTGCAACACCGTTAGGTGTGACTACGCACTCAACTAATCCAGTTAAGTTTTTACGTTGTCTAGTTATACTCTATTTTAGACCGATGACGATCATATCACACCCAGCACTGTTACTGAGAAAAAAGAACACTCGCTCGAGTCAGTAACTCAGGGCTTAAGCCACTGAGCTTGTAAGAGAAATCGAACAAGCTGTACTGACCAGCCTAAGCCCTTCGCGGGCTACGTTATTAAGGTCACGACACCCTGGGATGCGAAGCTAGTCCCTCGCTCTGTCGCTGGTAGTTAAACAGTCTTAAAGTCCCTGAGACAGTGCTGCCAGCTTAACAAGCCTTTATAACCTTGGCGAAGCTAACATTACCCCGCAAGGGAAACTGAGGCAACCATACCTCGTCGGAGGGGCAACCATACCCCTCCAACCCCGAAAGGGGATTCAAGGCGATTGAAATCGCCGGGTCGTTTTCCACGAGCGGGCTGAAGCCACTGAGTTTCCCACTTACCGAGTGTTTTTTATGAGAGTCCCTTGAGTCGCTATTCCTCTGGGCCTTCCTCGCGACACGGTTTTCCATCTCAAGCGAATATTTCTCTAAATTAATTTAAGCGAGCTTAGCTGGGAGTAGCGCAGGATGCTGGGCTTTCTCGATCGACTGATTCCGAATCCGGCAAATCTGCGTCAAAATTCGGTCTAGTTTCTGTAACTTCAGCTTCGTTGAGGGGATTCTGAAGGTGATTTAGGGTATCTACAAAATCTCGGATGCCTCGAAATTGCCGATATACGGAGGCAAAACGGACATAAGCGACTTCGCTGAGCGGCCGCAGGTGCAACAGCACCAGTTCCCCTATTTCTGAACTGGCGATTTCTCGGAGCGATCGACCTTGGAGTTGGGCCTCGATTTCTTCGGCGAGAGTTTCGAGATGCCCGGAAGACAAACCGGTTTTTTCGCAGGCCCGAATCAATCCCCGAACTAATTTTGACCTGTCAAAAGATTCGCGCTTGCCGTCCCGCTTGATCACCGTAATCGGCACAAATTCTATGCGTTCGTAAGTTGTGAAGCGGTGCTGGCAGTTCAAACACTCACGCCGCCGACGGATGCTTTGACCTGATTCGGCTGAACGCGATTCTAGAACGCGGCTATTTGTGTGTTGGCAGGAGGAACAGCGCATGATTGCTGATTTTAACAGGCATTGCCAGCAAATTGCCATTCATCTAACCGCTTGGGGTCTGATGAATGGCTGGACTAGAAAAATCACTTAGCACACAGCGGTGAAAGAGTCCCGCACCAAATTAGATCACTATGATGCGGGCTAACCGCAGTCCGGTTCAGGATATTTTGGACTTACCGCAGGCGTATAGCTAATTATTTGCCAATCCGGGGAGGTTCCCGAAATGCGATCGCAAAAAATAGTACGCCTATGGCTAAAGCCAGAATCAAAATGTAAGCAACACTTTCCATGTTAAATTTTCCCTATCTTCCCTTGCCGTATTATTTTATCGTGAACAAACCTGACGGTCAACTGAGTACAGTTAGACCGCAGGCTTCTTTTTCCTTTTTTTCAAAGGCTTTTTATAGTGAGGTAGTTCCACCCCCACTTGCTAATATAGTATCAGAGTATTTCCCGATCATCTTGGGGTTTAAAAGAATAATTGTCGGTTTCGGTACCGAAACCCGACGAGCCTTTCATCCCAAGGAGTAATTCCCAACGGGGTAATTCGCGCAGCGCTCAGATTAATCCCCTCTAAATATACGCCCGGAACTTCCCGGCTGGTAGTTAATTGCTGGTTTTATTCTTAACTAAAAAAACCCGGTTTCTTAAAGAAACCGGGTTTTTGTGTAGCGGGGAAGTTTCCCCCCTACCCAGAGGCTGGCGAAATTTAGAGAGGTTCTTCTCTTCTGGTGGTCACGTCGCCCAGTTTTTGGAACAGGCCCCACTCGACTTGTTCTTCCAGGTCAGCCTCAACTCCAGCAAACACGTCGCGGAAAATAGTCCGAGAACCGTGCCAGATATGGCCGAAGAAGAACAGCAAAGCAAAGCAAACGTGTCCGAATGTGAACCAACCGCGAGTCGAAGTGCGGAACACCCCGTCAGAATTCAAGGTTTCGCGATCGAATTCAAATACTTCACCTTTTTGAGCAGCGCGAGCAAACTTCTTAACATCTAGAGGATTATTAAAGGTTTGACCGTTAAGTTCGCCGCCGTAGAAGCTGACGGTAACTCCGCTTTGTTCAAAGCTGTATTTTGATTCAGCACGGCGGAAGGGGATGTCAGCGCGAACGACCCCATCTTTGTCCGTCAAAATTACTGGGAAGGTTTCAAAGAAGTTGGGGAGGCGGCGAACCGACAATACCCGACCTTCGCTGTCAGTAAATACTGGATGGCCCAGCCAAGATTTAGCAATACCGTCGCCATTGACCATCGCGCCGGCCCGGAACAAACCGCCTTTAGCAGGAGAGTTGCCCACGTAGTCGTAGAAAGCCAATTTTTCGGGAATTTGTTCGTAAGCGGATTGGAAGCTAGCGCCACCGGCCAAGCTAGCTTGAGCTCTGCGATCGATTTCTTGTTGGAAATAGCCACTGTCCCACTGATAGCGAGTCGGGCCAAAAAGTTCGATCGGAGTTGCAGCAGAACCGTACCACATCGTACCGGCAACCACAAAGGCTGCAAAGAACACGGCAGCGATACTGCTAGAAAGTACAGTTTCGATATTCCCCATCCGCAGGGCTTTGTAAAGACGTTCCGGCGGCCGCACTGTCAAGTGGAACAAACCGGCAATTACGCCGACTACGCCCGCTGCAATGTGGTGAGCCACGATGCCGCCCGGATTGAACGGATCGAAGCCTTCAGGGCCCCAAGCAGGCGCCACTGGCTGGACGTGACCGGTCAGGCCGTAGGGGTCGGACACCCACATTCCTGGGCCAAAAAGTCCCGAAAGGTGAAATGCGCCGAAGCCGAAGCAAAGCAAGCCGGAGAGGAACAGGTGAATGCCAAACATTTTTGGCAAGTCGAGGGCCGGTTCACCGGTGCGAGGGTCTCTGAAAAGTTCTAAGTCCCAAAATACCCAGTGCCAAACTGCTGCTAAGAACAGCAGGCCAGAGAGGACGATGTGAGCGACGGCGACGCCTTCAAAGGACCAGAAGCCCGGATCGACGTTACCTTCGCCAGTGATGCTCCAACCGCCCCAAGAACCCGTAACTCCCAAGCGAGTCATGAAGGGCAACACGAACATCCCTTGACGCCACATTGGGTTCAGAACTGGGTCTGTGGGATCAAAAACTGCTAGTTCATAAAGGGCCATTGAGCCGGCCCAACCTGCCACGAGGGCAGTGTGCATTAAGTGTACAGAAATCAATCGGCCTGGGTCATTTAAGACGACTGTGTGTACGCGATACCAGGGTAGTCCCATTGACTGCGGTTCTCCAAGGTGTAAGTGATGATGTCTATTTTTACGGAAAAATCAGATTCTAAATCCCCAGCAGTTACCTGCAGGGTTTAAACTCTGCCTTTTGCCGACTGCCATCTACCTTCAAAGGTGGAGGCATAAAAATGAAAGTTATTTAAAGAAGTGTATCGAGTGTTAGAACCGATTGCAATATGTTGAGCATTACATTAGTTGCGGGTTTCCCATTTCGCAGCGGGCGGCGATCGTCCCGAGGCGTTCGAGGACTTGCTCGGCATCGATCAGTCTGGTGAGCTTAACGTTGCCGATATTTTTGGCGGGATCGGCAGGATCGGGAGAGACGGCAGGTTGGACTTCTACCATGAGTACAGCGTCTTCTACGCGGTAGAGCCACATTTTTTCGTTGCGATCGGAAAGACAGAGGTTGAGCTGTTGGATGTCTGGCTGGCGTCTCCAGGCGGCGTGAGTCCACTCGCCGCCAACGCCCCAAACGCGCCCAACTTTCCAGCCGTCGGATAAGAAGAAGTATTTCACTTGTGTACGCTTGTTGAGATTTTTTTGTCTAACATAACGCAAAACTGCAATTGTACGGAATTATTGAACTGCGAAGACGCGAAGGGTGCATATAAATATTGTTATTCGATCGACTATTGCCTATAATATGCTATGTAAGGCATAATTGATCCAAATGACATGGAACATTGAGTTTCACTTTGATTTTTACTCTGAGTTTACCGAATTCCCCACTGATGTCAGATTAGAGCTTTTAGCAAAACTCACACTGTTACAAGAATTTGGTCCAAATCTCAAGCGCCCCCACGTCGATACTCTCAATGGTTCTACCTATGCCAATATGAAAGAACTTCGGTTTGAGGCGGCTGATGGAGTTTGGCGAGTCGCTTTTGCATTTGACCCGCGCCGCTCTGCGATTCTGTTGGTAGCTGGGGACAAATCTGGTGGAAGTGAAAAGCGATTTTACAAGCAACTAATTAAAATAGCAGATAGTAGATTTGCCGACCATTTGACTAATTTGACTAAGTTAATGGAGCAAGAAAGAGATGACAATTAGCCTGAAGACTGTTATGGATAATTTACCTCTCGACCAACGAGCAATAGTCGAAAAGCGAGCGACCGAATTAATTGCAGAAGAAATGACATTGCAAGACTTACGAAAAGCAAGGAAATTTACTCAGATTCGCATGGCAGAATTATTAAATATGCGTCAAGAAAATGTCTCGCGACTCGAACGCCGTGCGGATTTGTTGGTATCTACTTTGCAAAGTTATATTGCGGCAATGGGGGGGGAGTTGTCATTTGTCGTAGAATTCAAAGATCGACCCCCCGTAAAAATTACTGGATTAACATCAATGTTTGAAGAAAGCAGCTACACTAATGGAGAGGAAGAGTTTTAATTGACGAACACCTGTTGTTTGAGTGCGATCGAGTCTTCAAAGTTGTTTGTAGCGTGCAAAATTTTGGATTAGCTGAGAGTATTTAGGCAAGTAGCTGACGATACCAAAGCCAAATGTGCGTATCTAGCAAGAGCTTCAGGACAGGACATCCCAAGTTACGATGTTAGAGGTTGGCTCGATGATATCTCCGATAATTTTGCCGCTATCTTTGACAGATCCGAAGGCTGCTCGTTTACTTTTTTGGATGGGGGAGATAATGGCAACAGGCCGATCGTTTTGGGCGATGGTGAGGGGTTCGCCTGTTTGTATGGCTTGGGTGAGTAGGGCTTGGATGGTTTCGGGAAGGTCGGAAAGGGCGATCTGTGTCATGGTGTTAGTAGGGTTGGTGGCAGGTTAGGGGATAGGGACTTGCCGTACATCGATTTTAAGCGGTTCGTAACGGTTAGGGTTGCGGTAATTTTGCCTCTTTGGTCGTTTGCAGTCGATCGCATCATCTTAATCTCGGTTAATATACCTCAATTATGGCATTTTTCTTGGGAAGCTTGGGGGAGGCGATCGCACTTATTTACCTCGATCACTCTTTTCTAAATATCTAGTTCTAACTGCTTCCCTTTAACTTCCATTTGTTTTTCGGCTGATTTCACAACTTCCAAACTCAAGCGAACATCTAGCCGTTTTTTCTGTTCTAACATTTCCTTAATAGTAACAATTTGTATTTTATCTGAACTTTGATTCATATATCTGCTTTGATATATTCCTGCTGATTTGGCAGTTTTAATCATGTCCTTAGTTGGCTCTTTTAAACTGATAAAAATACCCAGGGCTGCTTGTTCCAGGGTAATTGTCCCTTGCAAATCGCGAATGTCTCCTGATTGAACCTTCCCTGACTTGACTTGCACGATAATCTTTTCTGGTTCATCTTTGTCACCTTGAAAGTAAGCAATGCCATCTATTCCCTTGTCGGCACCTTTCTTGGCGTTAATAATTGCCCTATTATTAGTATAGGTAAGCACTGCCCATTTTTCAAATTCTTTGCGAGTGCGATCGTCTTTTTTGTTGGCCAGGGCAACTGCTGCTTCCAGATCTTTAGGAATGCCATTTAACTTAAGTTGCTCAAGTACACCTTTCCCAAAAGAATCCTCAAGGCGTTTGAGAATTAAACTAATACTTTGATAAGTAATGTCAATTCCTATCCATTGACGGTTGAGGCGTTGAGATACAGCGACAGTAGTACCACAACCGCAGTAAGCATCTAAAACTACATCGCCTTCATTGCTACTGACTTTGATAATTCGTTCTAATAATTCTTCTGGTTTTTGTGTAGGATAGCCAAGACGTTCTGGATCGTTAGCATTTAAGATATTCATCAGCCACCAATCTTCAGGGATTTTGCCCAAAGGATGAGGCTTATATACTTTATTAGTTCCTTTATGCTTGCCCCACATTGCATCATCTTTTCTACCAATTCCTTCAGCTTGATATGGTATTCTAATTGCATTTTTATTGAACTCATATTCATTAGTTTTTGAATATCTTAATATGACATCATGCCTTCTCCCAAAGTCTTTTTTAGGAGAACCGCCGCCTCGATAACACCAAATTATCTCGTTCCTGAAATCACCACCCTGGGAACAAAAAATGGTATCTAAAATTAATTTTAAATAATGGCTTGCTGTAGGAACGCAATGCAGATAAAAGCTACCAGTAGGTTTTAAGACTCTATGAATTTCGACTACTCGTAAGGTAATATGGATTAAATATGCCAATAAACTGCCTTTGCTTAAGACCTTGGTTAAACCAGCGATTAAATCAATACTTTGTGATGTAAATTTTCCTTGGTAATTTTCCAAGATTTCAGCTAAACCCTGATTTGCATAATCGTCCCAAGTCCAAGTGTCAATAAAAGCTTGTGCTTGGGCTTGGTCTTCCTTGCCAATGTTATTATAGATTTGGTTGTAGTTGCGTTTTGAGTTAAAAGGCGGGTCAATATAGCACAAATCGATTGAGTCATCCTTGATGTGTCTGCGTAAGACATCAAGATTGTCACCGTAAAATAGTTGATTTTCCATTTTCATTTTCGTTATTTCCTTTAAACGGCAGGCGTAACTGCTGCTTATGTCTGTATTTGACGAGTGATTTTGAATTATACTATATAATGGTATCCAATAAACAAGCTCCCGGATTAATTACTTCCCCGACTCAAGAGGGAATTAATCCTTCAATCTAAAATCTAAAATCTAAAATCTAAAATCGAATGACTGCACAAACATCCGTACAATTCCAAGACAGTTTCGACATCATCGTAGTAGGTGGCGGACACTCCGGCTGCGAAGCCGCCCTCGCCACTTCTCGCCTCGGCTGTCGCACCCTTCTCCTCACCCTCAACCTCGACAAAATTGCGTGGCAACCTTGCAATCCGGCTGTCGGCGGCCCGGCTAAAACCCAACTTACTAACGAAGTTGATGCGTTAGGCGGGGAAATTGGCAAAATGGCCGATCGCACTTATCTACAAAAGCGCATCCTCAACTCTTCACGAGGCCCCGCAGTGTGGGCCCTGCGAGCACAGACAGACAAGCGGGAATACGCCGCTGTAATGAATAATATTGTCGAAAATCAAGAGAATTTGACCATCCGCGAAGCGATGGTAACAGACTTAGTTTTGGGCAAAAACGAAGAAGTAATCGGAGTTGAAACATACTTCGGCGTCGCTTTTGAATGCAAAGCAGTAATTCTGACTACAGGTACTTTTTTAGGTGGCACGATTTGGGTGGGCAATAAGTCGATGCCCGCCGGACGTGCGGGAGAGTTTGCCGCCGTTGGCTTGACGGAAACTCTCAATCGTTTGGGCTTTGAAACAGGCAGATTGAAGACAGGAACTCCGGCAAGAGTTGACAAACGTACTCTCGATTACACTAACCTGGAACCGCAGCCGGGAGATGCAGAGGTTCGCTGGTTTAGTTTCGATCCAGAAGTTTGGATCGAACGGGAACAGATGCCTTGTTATTTAACTCGAACTACGCCGGAAACTCACCAGTTAATTAGAGACAATTTGCACCTTTCTCCAGTCTACGGCGGCTGGGTTGATGCGAAGGGGCCGCGCTATTGTCCGAGTATTGAAGATAAGATTGTGCGGTTTGCGGATAAGGAAAGTCACCAGATTTTTATTGAACCGGAAGGTAGAGATATTCCTGAACTTTATATCCAAGGATTTTCTACTGGTTTACCGGAAAATTTGCAGTTGCAAATGCTGCGGACTCTTCCGGGTTTGGAAAAGTGCGAGATGATGCGCCCTGCTTATGCGGTGGAGTATGATTATTTGCCGGCAACTCAGTGCTTTCCAACGCTGATGACTAAGAAGATCGAAGGGCTGTTTTGCGCGGGTCAAGTGAACGGTACAACTGGATATGAGGAGGCTGCTGCACAGGGGCTCGTGGCGGGGATTAATGCGGCCAGGTTTGCGAAAAATCAGGAGATGATTGTGTTTCCTCGCGAGCAAAGTTATATCGGGACTCTGATAGATGATTTGTGTACGAAGGATTTGCGGGAACCTTACCGAATGTTGACTTCGCGATCGGAATATCGGCTATTATTGCGATCGGACAATGCTGACCAACGCTTGACGCCGCTGGGACGGGAAATTGGTTTGATTGACGATCGCCGCTGGGAGTTATTTGAGCGGAAAAAAGCTAATATTGTGGCAGAGAAGGAACGCTTGTACTCGACGCGGGTGAAAGAACACGAGGAGATTGGCAAGGCAATTTTGGCTGATACTCAACAAGCGATTAAAGGTTCGATTACTCTGGCTGATTTGTTGCGTCGTCCGGGTTTTCATTATGTCGATTTGGAACGGTACAATTTAGGCAATTCTAGTCTGAAGTTGGCTGAGAAAGATGGTGCGGAAATTGATATCAAATATTCGGGCTATCTGCAAAAACAGCAAAATCAAATTGATGAAATTGTCAGACATGAACGCCGACAATTGCCTGCAGATTTGGATTACATGGCAATTACAACTCTCTCGAAAGAATCGCGGGAAAAGTTGGCTAAGGTGAAACCGCTGACGATTGGCCAAGCGGCCAGAATTGGTGGGGTAAATCCCGCTGATGTTAATGCTTTGTTGATTTTTCTGGAAGTGCGAAACCGTCAGCAGCCAGCGGGTGTTGGTAAATAAGCTAAACTATAGCCTTTCTCAGAAAGATGAGGTACTCATGGGCATAGGGCATAAGGCATAGGGCATAGCGCATAGGGCATAGCGCATACCTCACTTTTTTGAGAAGCGCTATAGAGGTGTCTCAAGGTTCCCTTCAATTTTATGAAATCGCAGTATGAAAAAGTGTGACTATTGTGCAACCACTATTTTGTTCGGCGGCTTTCCTATGGATGGATATAGATTCTGGGCCTTGCTGATTCACGGTATTAATCAACTTTTCACTTGATGTTACAAAACTCACCATACTGGGCTTATAAAAATTCCGAAATCTTGAATTTATACCTGTATTCAGCAACACCAAAAATAAGGAAAACTGGCAGAATGTCAACTCTAATTGATGAAATTCTGCCAGTATATTGTAGATATTTATCAATCCTCGAACCCAGTCTGAATTTCGCAAATATTCCGCATAAGAATCAGCGTTCATCGGTGGTTCAAACCTCCCCGAAAGCCCCACCCGTGTTGCCACCCTCAAAGCCTTAAAAGAACAGCGAGATGCCTTGCTATACGCTTATATACGCGCTCATATTATGTCCGGTCGATTACCCCTAATACGGTAGGGGCGGGTTCACGAAAAATATTTGCCAATAATTGACAATCTCAAAAACCCGCCCTTTTAATCGCTTTTAATCGCGGTAACTCGATCGGACATGATATCACTGCTGGTACTGGGGAATAGGCGGAATGTGGTATTGGGCGATCGCACAATCGGCTAAATAGTCATTCCCCAAGTTCGATAAGGAGAGTGGGAGAGTCGGAGAGAGGGAGAATTAGGAAAATATTCCTTTATTCTCCTGACTACTGACTACTGACTACTGACTACTGACTAATGTGCCCAGAGAATCACGCCAGCTTCATAAGGACTGCTGAGATTATCGTGCTTCGGCAAAACGCGCAACGACAAGCCTTGCAAACCGCTAGAAGTATAAGTAATGTCAGCCGTATAAAGGCTAGCATTGTGAGAATCTTCTCCCAAATACTCCATCACTACGGGTACGCCGCCGATGATATTTCCGTTAGCATCAACCGAACCTTGATAAAGTTCGACTTGCACGTCCGCAGGGGTCAATCCCATCAGATTAATCCGAGATTTAACAGCGATCGACTGATTGACCTTAACTTCCTTATCCTGGGAAATATCAACAGCCTCAATCTTAATATCGTGCCACTTCGCGAGAACGTGCTTCTTCCAGTGAGACAACTCCTTGGCGGGAGCGCAATTATCCGAAGTCATGGTGTGGTAGCGATCGCTCACGGGGAAATATGCCCGCCGCGCGTAATCCTTCACCATCCGAGCAGTATTGAAGAAAGGACAGTTCAAGCGAATTGAATCCTTCATTTTCTCCGTCCAACCGCGGGGAATGCCATCAGCATCCCGGTTATAAAACAGCGGTACAACTTCCTTCTCCATCAAGTCGTACAAAGCATTAGCCTCTACCTCATCCTGATACTTAGTATCTTCGTAAAACTCGCCATGTCCGATCGGCCAACCGGTGCGAACATAATCAGCCTCATCCCACCATCCGTCAAGAATGCTCAGATTCGGTAAACCGTTCATCGAAGCTTTCATCCCCGAAGTCCCGGAAGCCTCACGGGGGCGGCGCGGCGTATTCAACCACACATCGCAGCCCGATACCATCATCCGAGCGACGTTAATGTCGTAGTTCGGTAAAAACACCATCGAACTCATCGTGTCGTGTTCGCGGATGAAGTGAACGATATCCCGAATCAATTCCTTACCTGGAATATCCATCGGGTGAGCCTTCCCAGCAATCACAAACTGCACCGGGCGGTTTTTGTCCCGCATGATCCGCATAATTCGATCGACATCGCGCAAAAACAGCGTCGCCCGCTTGTAAGTAGCAAAGCGGCGGGCAAACCCGATCGTCAGCACCTTCGGATCGAGAGCCTCCCGCGCGTGTTCGATTTCCGTTTGGGCCGCACCGCGCTCGCGCAAAGTCTTTTGCAGCCACTCCCGCGCGAACACCACCAACTCCGATCGACAGCGTTCGTGATTCCGCCACAGTTCCTCATCAGGAATCGACGACATCCGATCCCAGAGTCGATCGTCCTTGCGAGTCATTTCCCAATCCGGGCCGAGGTATCGATCGTACAACTCCTGAGTAGACTTCGCCACACAACTGCGAGCGTGCACCCCGTTGGTAATCGAAGTAATCGGTACTTCTTCCTGTGGCAAACCCGGCCACAAACCCTGAAACATCGGGCGCGACACCACGCCGTGCAAAGCCGCCACCCCGTTGACAAAACTCGACATTTTAATTGCCAAAATTGCCATATTCAGAGGTGCGGACAAATCGCCAGTATTCTCCCTGCCCAATCCTAAAAACTGATCTTGCGACAAGCCAAACATCTTGGGATACTGACCTAGATAGTGCATCACCATATCCGGCTCGAACAAGTCAAACCCAGCAGGCACCGGCGTGTGAGTCGTAAACATACTGCTCGAAACCACCACCTGTTCCGCTTCTACGAAACTCAGGTGATATTCCTCCATCAGCATCCGAATGCGTTCCAAAGCCATGAAAGCTGCGTGGCCTTCATTCATGTGATAAGCCGTAACTGTCAGCCCCAATGCTTTGAGCATTTTCACGCCGCCGATGCCCAGCATGATTTCTTGGTGCATCCGCAGAGTTTTATCACCGCCATACAGTTGGTCGGTAATATCTTGGTCATAGCGGCTGTTAGGTTCAATATTTGTATCCATCAGGTACAAAGGAACCGTTCCCACTTGTACTCGCCAAATCCGGGCATACACCTTGCGGCCGGGATAGTCCACCTCAATCCGCAATTCCGAACCGTCGGGATTGCGTTCTGGGTGCAGCGGCATATTGTAGAAATCGTTGAGCGGATAGCGTTCTTGCTGCCAGCCGTCGGCGTTGAGATACTGCGAAAAATAACCTTCTTGGTAGAGTAGGCCGACACCGACTAAGGGCAAGCCCAAATCACTAGCTGATTTGAGGTGGTCGCCTGCGAGCACGCCCAAACCGCCTGAATAGATGGGTAGGGCTTTAACTAAGCCGAATTCCATCGAAAAGTAAGCGTAGCATTCTTGTTGCTCGGTGCCGCGCTGTTTGCGATACCAGGCGCGGTTTTTGAGATAATCGTCTAACTGCTGGGCTGCTCGGTTCATTTGGGCAATGAAGCCTTCGTCTTCTGCCATTTCTTGCAGTCGCTCTTGAGATATGGTTCCGAGCATCAGCACCGGGTTTTGGTTGCTGGAGTCCCAGAGGTCTCGATCGAGGCGGCGGAAGAGGTCTTTGGTATCGACGTTCCAGTCCCAGTGCAAGTTGTAGGCAAGCTTGCGTAGGGGTTCGAGAATTGTCGGTAGCGAGGGGGAAACGTTAAATGTGCGAATTGGCTGCATAGACAAAGCATTTATGTTGGGGTAGCGATATTTTCCTCTGTCTTTAGGTACAAGTCCGTTATTCTGCACACTATTTTAAGTTTTAAGCTGCGGGGGGCGATCGGCTGTTACCTTAACTGCGGTGGGCCGAGCAAATGCCGATCGCCCGCAAAACAGCTTTTCGCACTTCTGGATGAGATTTCTCAATACCGTTAGACCGAAAAATCCAGTGTCCGCCGCCCGCGTGTTCCAGCAAAATTCTCTTTCCATCGGGCAAAACTATTTGCCACAAGTTTAAAACGGAGGTTTTAACTAGCTTGCACTGAATTTCGCGCAAGTTGGTTTCCATGAGCTTGAGCTGATGCAGTACCTGATTTTGTGCCGCTGATTTCATTGGATTTTCACTCCTGATTTAAGGCTTGTGAGAGAAAGGGGCTTGGTTCTGCAAGTCCAAACCCCAGCAGGTTAAGGGGTGTGCAGGTGTTTCATGTCAAAACACTTGCACTAATGGGAGACACTATTGTTAAGGCGGTTTTAGCAAGCTAAACACCCAATGTCAGGCCCGCCCTGCCGCCTTTTGTTGTGCCTATTTAGAAGCATACTTCTTAATGGCTCGGCTGTCAAGAAGTATGCTTCTAACTTGTGCGATCGTATGTCTAGAAAGAAGCAAACTCAAGATCCAGAAAAGATGCCAGCACTGCAAATACTGAGGGAGGCTGCTGGGCTAACTCAATCTGCGCTAGCAAGGCAAATCCCCGACAAAACCAGAAAAAAGACTTTAAGCCAAAAAGCTATCAGTAACTGGGAAACGGGCAAAGATGAGCCAGAGCTAACAGTTCCTCAGATAAAGGCACTGTGCAGAGCGCTAGGCATTTCAATCGATCAGTTGCCCGACGACTTGGGCCCGCCGAAGCGTTTTAGCAGTGATGATGTTGAGGATGGCCTCGCGCCGGAAAACCAGTCGGATGCCTAGAAAGAAACAAGCTCAAGACCCGAAAGACATACCAGCACTGCACATTTTGCGGGAAGCTGCTGGTTTACCCCAAGCTGCTTTAGCAAAGCAAATCCCCGATAAAACAGGAGCAAAAACTTTAACTCGACAGGCTATTAGCAATTGGGAGCGAGGGCTTGATGTGCCTGAGCTGACAATTCCTCAAGTTAAAGCGCTGTGTCACGCTTTGGGCAAGAATCTTAACGAATTGCCCGACAACTTAGGCCCGCCGAAGCGCTCTAGCAGTGATGATGTTGGGGGTGCAGCGCAGGAAAATAAGTCGGGAGACTAAGATTCGCGGTCAAGAACTATAACTTTCGGGGGCGCACGAAGCACCTGATCCCTGTTGGTGGGTGAGGCGCGCCGATTAACTATTGTCACCAATAGATAAATCTTGAACCGCGCCTCACCCACCCTACAATTGACTGATGACTAATAACTAATGACTAATGACTAATAACTAATGACTAATGACTAATGACTAATTAAGCAATTTTTACTTTTTGCAACTGAGAATTTACCAATAGCTTCCTAGCATCATTGGCTGATAGTGCAGGGCTGAAATAGTGACCCTGAATTTCTTGACAGTGGAGCGATCGCAAACACTCCAACTGCTCTTTAGTTTCTACTCCTTCGGCTACCACGCTCAAGTTCAAATCTCGCCCCAAGGTCGCTACAGCCTTGGCGATCGCCAGTTCGCACGGATCAGTCGTCAATCCGCTGACAAACGACCTGTCTATTTTTAAGATATTCAAGGGAAACTTTTTGAGATAATTTAGAGAACAATAACCCGTGCCGAAATCGTCCAGCGCAATTTGCACGCCCATATTCTGCAACTCCCTGAGAACTTTTGTGGTATAATCCACATCTTGCATGGCTGTAGTCTCGGTAATTTCTAACTCTAAATACTTGGGTGCTAAACCGCTTTTTTCCAAGCATTTCGCTACCATTTCTAATAAATTAAATTGCTGGAACTGCCGAGCCGAAACGTTGACTGCTACCCGCAAATCAGGCTGCAAAGTATCCTGCCAAGCTTTATTTTGAGTGCAGGCTGTTTGCAGCACCCATTCCCCAATAGGTACAATGAGTCCGTTCTCTTCGGCGATCGGAATAAATGTCGCGGGAGTAACTAAACCTAATTGTGGATGTTGCCAGCGTAGCAGGGCTTCCATACCCTGAATTTCCCAAGTAGTAATATTGACTTTTGGCTGGTAGAAAACCTCAAATTCTCCCTGTTCTAAAGCCTCGTGCAGTCTGTGCTCTATAGTTAGTAAATGGCTGCCGTGGGGATTAATTGTGGAAGTATATAACTGATAGTTATTTCTTCCCATTTCTTTAGCGTAGTACAAGGCAGCATCGGCATTTTTGACTAAAGTTTCGGCATCTTCACCATCATCGGGATAAAGGGCAATGCCGATGCTGCTGCTAACATGAAACGGTTGTCCTTCTAGTTTAAATGGTGGCTTTAAATTGTTGAGTATTCTTTGAGCTGTTTTAACTGCATCTTCTAAGCAATTGATGTCGGGAAGCAGTATGGTAAATTCGTCGCCTCCCCAGCGGGCAACCGTGTCAGTCGATCGCAAAGTGTCGCTGATGCGTCCGGCAAAACCTTCTAACAGGCGATCGCCCGCAGCGTGACCTAGTGTATCATTAATCTTTTTGAACCTGTCCAAGTCTAAAAACATCACAGCTAGCATCTTTTGGGTTTTTTTAGCTTGTTTTAAGGACGCCAGCAGCCTCTCGTTAAAAAGTATCCGGTTCGGTAAACCGGTGAGTTGGTCATAAACAGCTTGATACCGAATAATTTCTTCAGCTTGCTTGCGCTGAGTGATATCCATGATCGTGCCGATCGCCCTTACTGCTTTGCCAGTTTCATTGCGGATGATATAGCCGCGATCGAGCACAAAAACATATCCCCCGTCTGCGCGGTGAAAGCTGTATTCCTCCGACCAACATTGAGCGTCTGAGCTCATTGTTTCGTAGAAGCTTGACATCACTCTTTCCCGTTCTTCGGGATGAATATTTAGCCACCAAGATTCTAATTCTATCGTCTGAGTTTCGTTGAGTTTGTATCCAAAAACTTTTTCAAACTCTGCGCTCAACCAATACTCATTTTTTAACAAATCAAAATCCCATACGGCATCATTTGTCGCCCGCGTCAGCAGGTGAAAGCGTTCTTCGCTTTTGCGTAGTTTTTCTTCGGATTGCACCCGTTCCGTTACATCCCGAAAGCTGAATACTCGACCAGTAATTTTGCCTCCCGTGCGCTGGGGCAACGAGTAGCGCTCGAAGATTCTGCCATCTGTCAACTCGATGAGATCGTAACTTTCTGCTGCAGGGCGATCGGACAATTCTTTAGCACGGTTGAGAAATATTTCCGGGTATTTTAACTGGTTGATTCCAAACCCCAAAATTGGGTTGTTATCTCTCGAATCCACCTGCAAATCCCGCAACTGCCACATTTCGGCAAATTTACGGTTAAAGCTGACAACTTTTCCTCCACTGTCAACCGCCAGAATACCGTCAGCAGTAGATTCAATGGTTGCTTGAAGCAACGAAAGAGATGTTTCTAGTTCTAACTCTGCTAATTTGCGATCGCTGATGTCAAACGCTGTGATTAATATTGAGGCTTTTTTTTCAAATTTTATAATATCTACCGTTGCTTCAATCCAGCGCATTTTTCCAGTTTTCGTGAGTATTATTAATTCATATTTTGAGCCTGCCGTTGAGCGCGCATGGCTGGATTTACCCCATTTTTTAACTATTTCTCGAAAATCTGGATGAATTAAATCGTATAAATCCAACGCTAGCAATTCTTCACGAGTATATCCTGTCAGAGCTTCTGTCTGAGCATTGACATAGCGCAACTGTCTGCGGTTATAGATAAATGCAGCAGCATTAACCGTTTCTATCAGTTGGCGAAACTTTTTTTCACTGCGCCGCAAATTTCTTTCAGCCCGCTTGCTATCAGTAATATCTTGTGCTATATATAACTTGCCGCTGACCTTGCCTTTGCCGTCGCGAATAGTTGAAATAGAAAGCAGTACAATTATTTTTTTTCCATGTTTGGAAAGGTAGAGTTTTTCCACGTTGTGGACTGATCCTTCGGCTGTTAAACTTGCTAACTCTAACTCCTGTGCAGGTGATTCACTTTTCTTAAAAAGTCCGGCTATTGGTTTGCCTAACAACTCTTTTTTAGAGTATCCCAAAAGTTGACAGGTAGCTTGGTTTAACGACAGGATATGACCGCCAGGGGTAGTCGCAATTATCGAGACGTTCATTTCCTCGCAAATATCGAGGGCATATTCGGCAGTTTGCTGCAAATCTTGGGTCATTTGGGCAATAGTATGCCAGATATCCTGTTCTTTTTTTGGATACAACACTTTTTCTCCTTTTGGTAGCTTGTCATTCTCTGTTTCAGACTTCGGCTTGATTAACCCCATCGTCTTGGATAAGCTATTTACTGTCTTCCCCCTGATCGATAATGAGATTACTAAACAAATACAAACCAGAGAATAACCGATTATTGTTAACCTAATAGTAGGTTCTTTTCTAGGAGTTTCCTGAGATTGTATATAATTGTAAGTAGGTATTTTTACTGGTGCAATTTGGGATAATTTATCCAAAAATAATGTGGCGCTTGCAGAAGTAAGGGGGCGAGATGCCGATCGCAAATAGCTATGTTTCTGATAGCCAATCAAAATCCCTTCTACAGGGCGATTGCCGTTCCCATCTCCTAGGCTTGTCGGTAATATTTTTGGATTAATGCCACATTCCACACCAAAAATAGCAACCGCGAAATATCCCAACATTAATTGAAAAATTATTTTCATTTGCTCTATTTCCTACTCCCAAATATTTTTTGGAGGAACCATAAATCTAAAAAACTTTAGCAGAACTTTCTCGGCCATAGGAAAACCCAGCCACCATTAATTTATGTGGATTTGTAAATTAAATTTTACCAAGCTAATAATTGAGCTTTATAACTAATTATAATTTTAATCTTAATTTAATTTAAAATGTGTCATCAGCCATTGTGCCACAAATTATCCGCCATTCTGCCTAGACACCGGGTGGGAGCGCGCTAAAATTAGATAATTCCCGCAAGGAGGCGATCGGGATTTGTTAGAAAAATAAACAATTAGCTTAAAATCGGTGCAGAGGTCCACTAATTGAACCCATGAGTCAGACCATCCCAGAACTCCAAAAAGAAGTCCGCGCGCTGCAAGCAGAAGTTACCGCCCTGCAAGAGTCGCTGGAAAAACTTGGCGTACAGCGCTCTGAGTGCAGAGTGGCAGTCAGTTTTCCCAAAAATAATACTCCTGAAGCTATTGCCGAGTTCCACCAGCAAACTGCTGCTTTTGGGGAGCAGTGGTTGCAGCAAATCCAGGAAATTGACCGAGAGACTAAAATTACTGAAAAGCAACTGCAACAAAAACAGGCTTTACTGTCCTACAAACAAGCTGAAATAGATAAATTGGCGGCAGGACAGCACTGGCAAGAACTAGAAAACAAAGTTCAAACCGGGGAAAAGCGCTTGCAAACACAAGCTCGCAGAATCAATCAAGCAGCAGCGCAGCTAGAGGCCGAAATCCAAGCTTTAAAAGCACTGTACGACCAACTCAATCCCAGTTATTCCGAGTGGTTTCAACAACCAACTGAAATAGTAAAATTTTCAGCCACAACTATTCCTTACGCTGTTCCCAGCAGCAGCGGGTTGATATTGGAAAATAAGGAGATTGAGTGGGACAGAAAGTAGTTTTATTTTGTTAATTTTGAATGTAAATTAGTGATTAGAATGTCGCCGTCGAATGCTCCAATAAGCAAGACAGATTCGACGGCAACATCCCAAGGCTTTTACCTGCTTTTTCAGATAAAAAGTACAAAACTGCCTCTGGCGCAGCTAATTTTAAGATTTTTGAGTTTCATTTTTTGAAACAGGTTTATTTTTAACTCTGGTGTTAATCTAAAATCTAAAATATAACAGTTCTGGACGCATGAACCGGGTTTTACGAAAAGACTTTGTGGCAGCCATCGCTTCCGCTAAAAAACCCGGTAGATGGGAGTGAGGAGTGCGTAAGCCCTGTCTAAAATTTCCAATAGACTTACTAATGAAACAATTGATTTGGATAGCGCTATTTATTGTGGTTGCGGTGACGGCGGCGGGTTGGGGTTCTCACTCGTGGCAGCGGTTGTCGGCTGTACCAGAAGTTGGAATCGATCGCAATATCCACACTTCCCAAAACCCGTCTCCCTTTCCGCTTCCTGCTGAAAAAAATGCAGTTTATCTGCCCCAAATTGACCAGTCCCGGTTGTGGAAACACGTCGAGACTTTAGCAGGAGAACGCGATGCAGAACGAGCTCGCTCTTTTACTAGAGACTACATTTCTAAACAACTGCAAACATTAGGAATTTCCCAAGAGTTCCAGCCGTTCGATCGCGGAATTAATGTCTTCGCTGAGAGAAAAGGTACTGACTCAAACGCCGGTGCAATTTTAGTCGCAGCACACTACGATACTGTACCAAACTCCCCAGGCGCTGACGACAATGCGACGGGAGTTGCAGTAGTTTTAGAAGTAGCAAGATTGCTGGGTTCTCGCCCCACGCCTCGGACACTGCAAGTAGCATTTTTTGACAGGGAAGAAATCGGACTTTTAGGCAGTTTAGCATTCACCGGTAGCGAGGCGCGGTTAAAAAATTTGCAAGGAGCGATCGTCCTGGATATGGTAGGTTATGCCTGCCGCACGCCCGGATGCCAGCAATATCCCGAAGGATTGACAGCGCAACCTTTTCTAGAAGCATCGGGGGTAACATCTCCCGACAAAGGCGAGTTTATCGCTGTGATTGGGGATGCGGAACATCCGCTGCTATTGAAAAGTTTTGCGGAGTCTGGAAAAGCCGGTTTGCCGCCCGTGGTGGCGCTACCGGTTCCCCTGAAAGGGTTGCTGACTCCCGATGTTTTACGCAGCGACCACGCGCCTTTCTGGTATAAAGGAATTGGTGCTGTGTTGGTGACGGATACTGCAAATTTGCGATCGCCCCACTATCACCAATCTAGCGATACATTAGCAACTATCGATCGAGCTTTTTTCGCCGGTTCTGCTCAAATTGTTGTTAATGCCACGGCTAAATTATTGGAAATTCGGTAATCTACTCGTTACCAGGCTCTGCCTGGTAACGCATATCCGGAGGCTCTGCCTCCAATTTTCCCACGCCAAGCAAGCGAGGCAGAGCCTCTGGACATCGGTTCCTAGGCACAGCCTATGAACCAGCTAAATAACTAATAATTAATAACTAATAACTAATAACTAATAATTAATAACAAATGACTAACAAAGAAAGCCTGCAACGGCATTTATTGCAACTAGACAATCGAGGCTACAAAGCATACAAAGACATTCAAGGTAATTACGACTTTTCTGAATTCACATTAATTATTGATTACGTGCAGGGAGATCCCTTTGCATCTCCCAGTAAATTTAGAGTCAGAGTTCCGCCCAACATTGCTCAAATTCCCCGCGAACTTTTTAACTCTCGCAGTCGAGAAATAGCCTTGCGAGATTACCTAACTCGCCAGTTTGACAAAGCAGCACACAGCATCAGCAGCAAACGCGGCACTGGCAAAAGCGGTATGATTGCAGTGACTCGGTTCGGACAAGAAGTTTTAGAACGAACTTCCGCATTTATCCTTTCCTCAAATACATCCGATATCGGAGATTTAGGAGGAGTTGAACTGCGATTTGCCGTCGGACTTCCAGCGGGAGGGCGCAGTATCTTAGGGCGACAAGCTGCTGAAATGCTGTGCGAAGATATTCCGCAAATTGTCAGCAATTCTCTGAAGTATGCTAACTTAAATGCTGCTGAATGTCGCCGTCATGTTGAAACTGTAGAAGATGCTGACTGGCTGCGGCAGCAGTTAGCTCAAAACGGATTAGTTGCGTTTGTTGCTGACGGTTCTATTTTACCCCGCCGCAGCGGTGTTGACCATCGCCCTTTGTTAAATAATGCTGTGGCTTTTCAATCGCCGCCGTCGTTAAAAGTTGAGTTTAATTGTCCGAATCGCGGTTGGATTTCCGGTATGGGTATTCCCGCTGGTATTACTTTGATTGTTGGCGGCGGTTATCACGGCAAATCCACTTTACTCAAGGCGATTGAGTTGGGAGTTTACAACCGAATTCCGGGAGATGGTCGGGAATTTGTGGTGACAAGTGCGGCCGGGGTTAAAATTAGAGCAGAAGATGGCAGAAGTGTAGCGGGAGTAAATATTTCGCCTTTTATTAACCACTTGCCACAAGGTAGAGATACTGCACAATTTTATACAGAAAATGCGAGCGGTAGCACGTCGCAAGCTGCTAATATTATTGAGGCTTTGGAAGTGGGGAGAAGGAAGTTCGGCAACGGATTATGTAACGGATTTAACGGATGTCAGTCCGATGGAAGTCGGAAGAAGGAAGAAGGAAGAGGGAATGAGGAACAGGAGAGAAGGAAAAAGGAACAGGATTTAGTGCCTGTTTTATTGGTGGATGAGGATACGGCGGCGACGAATTTTATGATTCGCGATCGCCGAATGCAGGAACTCATCGCTAAGGATAAGGAACCGATTACGCCGTTTATTGATAAAGTTAAACAGTTGTATGCAGATTATGGCGTATCGACTATTTTAGTAATGGGCGGAAGTGGCGATTATTTTGATGTGGCGGATACTGTGATTGCAATGGAAAATTTTCAAGCAGATGATGTGACGGGAAAAGCTAAAGAAATTGCTATAAATTACCCGATTAGCCGTGCTGCTGAAGGGGGAGAAACTTTTGGTGAGATTACTCAAAGAGTGCCGATTCCTGCTAGTTTAGATCCGAGTCTGGGACGGCGAGATGTGCGGGTGAAGGTGCGGGATGTTGATGAATTGGCTTTCGGAACTGAGGAGATTGATTTGGGTGCTGTTGAGCAAATTGTGGACAGCGGACAGTTAAGGGCGATCGCTGCGGCAATGGTTTATGCTAAGCAGCAATACATGGACGGAAAACGCACGTTGTCGGAAATCATAGATTTGGTGATGGCAGATATTGACGCGCAGGGGATGGATATTTTATCGCCTTTTCCTGAAGGGGATTTTGCCATGTTTCGGCGCTTTGAATTGGCTGCGGCAATTAATCGGCTTCGCAGTTTGTCCGTTGTTGCCAAAAGGTGATAATTTTATACCCATATAAATTGCTTTTTAGGCAGAGTGGGAGAGGGAGAAAAGTTTTATTCGGCCTAATGACTAATGACTAATGACTAATGACTAATGACTAATGACTAATGACTAATGACTAATGACTAATGACTAATGACTTTTTGATATGCTGACAAAAGTGAGTCCAAAAACCGCAATTTAAGTATGAAAGGCAATATAGGACAACCGACAGCTTTAAGCGATCGACCTTATATAGTATTAAGTAATCAAGGCGAGGTTTTACAGTTAGAGTTAAAACAGCAGCAGCACGTATTGGGGCGCGATCGCACTCGTGCTGATTTAGTCATTCCCGAACCCTGGCGCGCAGTTTCGGGCGTTCACGCTGTTTTGCGCCAAATTGGGGATAATTACTGGATTTACGACGGTGACGGCCAGCGGCCGAGCACTAATGGCTTATTTGTCGATCGCACTCGCATCACTCCCAATGACGGTTATTGTCTGAAAAACGGCACAGAAATTAAAATCGGTCTCGATCCTCAAAATCAAGTTTTGCTGAGTTATTTTAATCCGCTGGCGAATCAGGTTACTGTCCCTAGCAAGCAGTCAATTCTTCTTAAGAATCGGTCGGTTTTGTTGGGCCGCGATCCAAACGCTTCGCTGCAATTAGATGCGCCGCTTGTTTCTAGACGCCACGCCACAATCGACCAAGACAGTCGCGGTAATTATATTTTGCGAGATCACAGCGTTAACGGGGTTTTTGTTAACGGTCAGCGAGTGACAAATTCTGTACAGTTGTCCGAGGGAGAGGCAATTCGGATCGGCCCGTTTACTCTAACTTACCGCAGCGGTGAGTTGCAGATGCAAGACTCCGGCCATCAAATTCGTTTGGATGCTGACAGTCTGGTGATTCCGAAGCGTTTGGATAACATCACTTTGGCGATCGAACCGGGTCAGTTTGTGGCTTTAGTCGGCGGTAGCGGTGCGGGTAAATCTACTTTAATGCGGACGCTTTTAGGGATCGAAAAAACTACTAACGGCGCTGTGTTTCTCAATGGCGACAACCTGCGCCAAAACTTCAATATTTACCGCAATCAAATCGGTTACGTGCCTCAAGATGATATTGTGCACGCAGATTTGAGAGTAGAAGAAGTCTTGAGTTATGCAGCTAAATTGCGCTTACCTCCCGATACAGAGGTCAAGCAGGTAGTCGCAAAAACTTTAGAAGATATTGAAATGACTCACCGTCGCAAGGCTTTGGTAAAACAGCTTAGCGGCGGACAGCGGAAGCGGGTCAGCATCGGAGTCGAACTGTTAGCAGACCCGAAACTTTTCTTTTTAGACGAACCGACTTCTGGACTCGATCCGGGTTTGGATAAGAAGATGATGCAACTGCTGCGAAAGTTGGCAAATCAAGGCCGGACGGTGATTCTGGTGACTCACGCGACGGCAAATATCACGATGTGCGATCGTATTGTGTTTATGGGTCGCGGCGGACGCCTTTGTTACTTCGGCCCCCCTAGGGAAGCCCTCGATTTTTTCGATGTCAAAACTGGCGATTTTGCAGACATTTACAACGAATTAGAAACAGGAGAAACCAACGTTCAAAGCTGGGCAGAAAAGTTTAATAAATCTCCCTACTATCAGCGCTATATTGTCAACCACTTCAGCACAGGCAAGGCTAATGCAAAAATACCTTCTGCACCTTCTGCAGCAAAATCTCAATCTTTTGTAAAACAACTCGTTTTGCTCGCGCAGCGCTATTTTCAACTCGTTTCCCGCGACTTAGTTAACTTGAGTTTAGCTCTTTTAACGGCTCCGATCGGCATTAGTTTGCTGCGGCTAGCCGTCAGAGATAAAGACCCGTTAATTGGAGCGCCGGAGGCAACTTTAGCACCTTTGGCGCTCAGAGTTTTATTTGTATTTACCTGTGCGGCGATTTGGGTAGGGCTGGCAACTTCTCTGCAAGAAATTGTCAAAGAATCTGCTATTTATCTGCGCGAACGTTTGGTCAATTTAGGATTGTTTGCTTATTTAGGTTCAAAAATTTTTATACTTTCTGGTTTGGCAGTATTGCAAACACTGTTAATGGTAGGAGTTATTCTGATTGCTTTTAAATCCCCCGAACCTAGTTTTATTTCCTGGCCTGTGGGAGCAAGTATTACCACCTTCCTAACTTTAATGAGCTGCATAAGCCTTGGATTAGTCGTTTCCGCGATTGTTAAAAATAGCTCTCAAGCTAATAGCGCTTTGCCTCTATTATTGCTGCCTCAGATTATTTTTTCGGGAGTTTTGTTTAAGATGGAAGGTGCGGCGAGCACATTTTCTTGGCTGATGTTAAGCCGCTGGTCTGTGGGTGCTTACGGCTCTTTAGTTAATGTGAATGGGATGGTTCCCGCGCCTACTACATTACCGGACGGAAGTACGCTTCCTCAGCCGTTTGAGCCTACTCCTGTTTACGATCAAACCTGGGAGAATTTGAGTTTAAATTGGGCTATTTTGTGCGTGCATATTTTCGTTTATTTGATGTTGACTCTGTGGTTGCAGAAGCGGAAGGATATTTTATAATTAAAATTACGCCTTTTTAACTCACAGTTCATTATCAAATTAGATCATGGGAGAGATAAATGTTAGTTAAAACCAACGCAGTAGTAGAAATTGCTGCATCGCCTCAAGTAGTTTTTGATTTTGTTACGTCCCTGTCAAATCTGCCCAAAGTCTTTCGCGGATATGGCCCAATTCCAGCAATTATTAAAGCTGAGATGGCAGATGGTGGAGAGATGCGTGAAGGCGGCGTGCGGCGGATAGAAAATTCCGACACTTCGGTGATTGAGGAAGAAATCATTACTTTCAAAAAGCCAGAAAGACAAAGCTACCGACTGGTTAGAGGGTTTAAGTTTCCGATTTCTCTACTCATTGAGTCTGGTGGCGGAGATTGGAATTTCACTGCTACAGCAAAGGGAACTCGGATTGATTGGGAGTTTTATTTTATGCTGACTTCTCCGGTATTCTATCCGCTTGGGTTGTTGCTAGTTCAGGTTTTTATGCAAAAAGCTATGCAGCAGTGTTTAGATAATATTCAAGAATATTTGGCTAACCCAAGCGAATTGATTGTATGAATTATTGGCTGATGAAGTCGGAACCAGATGTTTATAGTATTGCGAATTTGAAGCACGATCGCACTTCCATTTGGGATGGCGTTCGCAACTATCAAGCTCGCAATTTTATGCGAGAAATGAGTCGGGGAGATTTAGTATTTTTTTACCATTCTAATACTAAAATACCGGGAATCGTGGGGTTAGTGCGCGTCGTGGAAGCTGGGATTGCTGATCCGAGTCAGTTCGATATGAATAGCGAATATTACGATCCTAAATCGCCGTTTGATGCTCCTCGCTGGCAAACTGTGAGAGTTGAGTTTGTTGAGGAGTTTGCTAAGTTAATATCTTTGGATGAACTGAAACAAAAGTTTAGCGCTGATGAGATTTTGGTGGTGAGGAAAGGCAATCGGTTATCGGTGATGCCGGTATCTGAAAGTGCTGCTGAGAAGATTTTGAATATGAGAGGAGTTGTGACCATTTAACTTGCATATTTGGGGCGGGCTCTTCGGCCCACCCCACAATACTTAAAGACTTTACAAAAAACCTCGGTAAGGGTCTTGAAATTTGGCTTTTTTTAGGCTATTTTATACTAAGTTGCGGTTGTACTTAGTGATATGATTCGCGAAAATTTTAGTCAGGCAAGCAATCAGGATTTGGGCGGGAAGGATGCCCACTCCACAGGCCTATATCAGTTTTTTGTGGGACAGGCTTCTAGTCTGCCGCTTAAACTCAGAGATGCTCAATTAAAAGTTACTTACAGAAATTTACCTCATTGGGAGTTAGAAGGAGCGGTCTATTTCATCACTTTTAATACTTGGGAAAAGCTGGAATTAACTCCGGATGCGAGGAAAGTTGTCCTCAATGCTTGCCAGTTTTTTGATAGGCAAAGGTATAAAATCTTTTGCTTAGTTGTAATGCCTGATCATGTGCATATGCTAATGCAGCCTTTAGCAAAGTCGGATAATAAATTCTGGTCGCTCAGCAGCATTCTGCACAGTATGAAAAGCTACAGTTCTAAACAAATTCCCAAGGTGATGAAGCATATTGGTACTGTCTGGCAGGATGAGAGACATGACCACATTGTCAGAGATGAACGAGAATTTCAGGTTTTTTGGGAATATATTAGGCAAAATCCTGTCAAAGCTGGTCTTTCACTGACTCCAGAGGAATATCCTTTTTTCTGGCAAATGTATGAAGTTTAGCCTCTGCTGAATTTCTTGTGGGGTGGGCATCTTGCCCGCCCAAGCTTCAGTCACAGGCAAGATGCCTGTGCCACAAGGATTTCACAGGCAAGATGCCTGTGCCACAAGGATTTCACAGGCAAGATGCCTGTGCCACAAGGATTTCACAGGCAAGATGC